>JADBZH010000120.1 GCA_020402585.1 Phenylobacterium sp.
CACAGGCGCAGCGGCTCAAAGCCCGCCGCCTTGCCCGCCTCATAGACCTCGGCCTGGATGAGCTCGGCGTCCTGGCAGCCGGCGGGCAGGGCCCTCAGCCGGGCGGCGAGGTCGGCCATGGCGGCGCGCTCGCGGTCATCGGGCGTGCGGAACCGCTTCGAGGGCTTCACGAAGTCCTCGTAGTAATGGATCGCATAGTCGGCCAGGCGGTCCAGCAGAGGCTGGCTGGCGGCGTCGGCGCCGGGCATGTAGCGGGCGATGAAGCCCCACAGGATCGCCTTGGTCGAGGCGTCGGCGGCCGACACCAGGTTCAGGAGCAGGGAGAAGGACAGGGGCGAGCCCGACGCCGGCGGCGCGCCGGTGTGGACGTGCCAGGCGGGGTTGTCGATGGCCGGCGCATTGGCCCCTTCGCTGACCCGGTTGTAGGCGTCCAGCTGCTGCAGGTACTCGTCCGTCGCCTTGGGGATGACGTCGAAATAGAGCCGCTTGGCCGACTTGGGCGACTGGTACATGTAGTAGGCGAGGCTCTCGGGCGCGCCGTAGCGCAGCCACTCCTCCATGGTCAGGCCATTGCCCTTGGACTTGGAGATCTTCTGGTTGTTCTCGTCCATGAAGAGCTCGTAGTGGAAGGCCTCGGGGGGCTCGCCGCCGAGGATCTTCGCCACCTTGTTGGACACCCGGACCGAGTCCACCAGGTCCTTGCCGGACATCTCGTAGTCGACCCCCAGGGCCACCCAGCGGGCCGCCCAGTCCGGCCGCCACTGCAGCTTCACATGGCCGCCGGTGACGGGGGTCTCGGTCAGGGTCCCATCCTCGTCCCGGAAGACGATGGTCCCGGCCTCGACATTCCGCTCCAGGGTGGGGACCTGCAGCACGCGCCCACTCTTGGGGCTGATGGGCAGGAAGGGCGAATAGGTGGCCCGCCGCTCCTCGCCCAGGGTGGGCAGCATGACGCCCTGGATGGCGTCGAAGCGCTCCAGCACCCGCAGGAGCACGGCGTCCAGCTCGCCGGACCGGTAGGTCTCGGTGGAGGACTTGAAGTCGTAGTCGAAGCCGAAGCCGTCGAGGAAGGCGCGCAGGCGGGCGTTGTTGTGGGCGCCGAAGCTCTCATACTCACCGAAGGGGTCGCGGACGCTGGTCACCGGCTTGTCCCGGTCCAGCTCCAGCGCCTCGCGGTTGGGGACGTTGTCGGGAATCTTCCGGAAGCCGTCCATGTCGTCGGAGAAGACGATCAGCCGGGTGGGGATGGCGTCGCCGGTCAGGGCGCGGAAGGCGGTGCGCACCATGGTCGGCCGGGCGGCCTCGCCGAAGGTCCCCATGTGCGGCAGGCCCGAGGCGCCGTAGCCGCACTGGAAGATGACCGGGGCGTGCAGGGCGGGCAGGGCGACGACGGCCTCATCCGGGCGGCCCTGGGCGAACAGGGCGGCGGCGAGGTCGCGGCCGGCGTCGTCGAGGCGCAGGCGCAGGATACGGTCCAGCAGGACGCGGGCCTGCTCGAAGGGCCAGGAGCGGGCCTCGCGGGCGGGAAGGACGAGCCGGGAAAGGTCGGTGTGGGCGGGCATGAAGGGGCGTTAGCCTTCCTTGGCGGCGGCCTCAAGCCCGCACGGCGCCGGGGGTCTCTTGCGGAGCGACCCGAAAAGGGGATTCAGTCCCCCCTCAGCGCGCCAGTGCCCGCGCGTCCGGAGCCCGCCCATGCCATCCGCCCGCCTCGCCCTTCTTCTCGCCGCCGGTCTGGCCCTCGCCGCCTGCCAGCCCAGGGCGCCCGAAGGCCCGCCGCCGGGGACGGTGCGCTTCTCCATCATGTCCACCGAGAACATCCAGGCCGCCCAGGGCGCCTGGACCCCCTTCCTGGCCGACATGGAGAAGGCGACGGGCCTGAAGATCGAGCCCTACTACGGCACCAACTACACCGCCCTGATCGAGGCCATGCGCTTCAAGCAGACCGATGTGGGCTGGTTCACCAACCAGTCCGGCCTGGAGGCCGTGCGCCGGTCCGGCGGCGAGATCTTCGCCCGGACCACCAAGCCCGAGGGGCCCGACGGCTACCAGGCCCTGATCGTGGTGAAGAAGGGGTCGGGCCTGACCCTGGACCGCATCCTGGCCTGCGACCGGACGCTGAACTTCGCCATGGGCGACGCCAAGTCGACCTCGGGCACCCTGGCGCCCATGACCTGGCTGTTCGGGCCGCGGAACATCCGCCCGGAGACCTGCTTCAAGACGGTGCGCAGCGCCAACCACGAGGCCAACCTCTTCGCCGTGTCCATGGGCCAGCTGGATGCGGCCACCAACAACTCCCAGTCCATCGCCCGCCTGGCCGACCAGAAGACCGCAGCGGCGCAGAAGGCGGTGGCCGACATCGAGGTGGTCTGGCGCTCGCCCACCCTGCCCGAAGACCCCATGATCTGGCGCAAGGACCTGGACCCGGCCCTGAAGGCGAAGATCCGTGACTTCATCCTGGCCTACGGGGTCGGCGACAGCGACGACGCGCGCCGGCAGAGGGAGGTGATCCGGGCGATCCAGACCGGACCCTTCAAGCCCGCCGACGACACCCACCTCCTGCCCGTGCGCGAGATGGAGGCCACCGCCGCCCTGATCGACGCCCGCAACCGCAAGGACCCCGCCGCCGAGGCGAAGGCGAAGGCCGAACTCGACCAGGTCCAGGCCGAGCAGAGGGCCCTCTCGGCCAAGGCGCCCTAGGGATACCCCCGAAGGCAGGGATGTGAACCCGGCGATGGCGCCCCCGAAAAGAGAGCGCCGCGCCGAGCCCGGGCGAGAGGTCAACCGTCTTCGCCCCATTGAGGCCACGGACCTGCAGGACTAGGGTCGGATCGTTGGCGACAGGAACATACGCACCCATGGCCCGCATCACCCTCGTGGACGACGACGAGAACATCGTGACCTCGGTGAGCCTTGCGCTCGAAAGCCAGGGGCATGCGGTCAAGGCCTATTTCGACGGCGCCTCGGGCCTGGCGGCCCTGGAGAATGACCCGCCCGACCTGGCGATACTGGACGTCAAGATGCCGCGCATGGACGGCATGGAGGTGCTCCGCCGGCTGCGCCGCAGCTCGGACCTGCCGGTCATCATCCTGACTTCCAAGGACGATGAGATCGACGAGCTCCTGGGGTTCAACCTCGGGGCCGACGACTACATGCACAAGCCCTTCAGCCAGCGCCTGCTCATCGAGCGGGTGAAGGCGGTCCTGCGGCGCGCCGGCGCGGGTCCGGATGAGGGGGATGAGCCGGAGGAGGCCGCCTCCCGGGCGCTCAGGCGCGGTCGCCTGACCCTGGACCCGGCCCGGCACGACTGCCTGTGGAACGACCGCCCGGTCAAGCTGACCGTGACGGAGTTCCTGCTGATCCAGGCCCTGGCCCAGCGCCCCGGCTTCGTGAAGAGCCGGGACAACCTGATGGACGCGGCCTACGATGACCAGGTCTATGTCGACGACCGCACCATCGACAGCCACATCAAGCGCATGCGCCGCAAGTTCCGGGAGGTCGACCCCGAGTTCGACGCAATCGAAACCCTCTATGGCGTCGGATACCGATACCGCGAGTCCTGAGCCGGCGCGGCGGCGGTGGCGCGGGCCGCCCGCGTCACGCCTGGGCCGGCTCATCCTTGCCCTCAACCTCCTGGGCCTGGCGGTCCTCATCGTCGGCTCCCTGGTGCTCAACGAGCTTCGCAGGGGGCTGGTGGAGGCGCGGATCGACAGCCTCACCACCCAGGGCGAGCTGATCGCCACCCTCATCGACCAGGCGGCCACCGTCGGCGAGCCCGTCCCCGCCCTCGACCCCTCCCGGGCCAGCGAGATCCTCCGGCTGCTGGCCAATCCCGGAGTCCAGAGGGCCCGGCTGTTCGACGCCCAGGGCCAGCTCGTCGCCGACAGCGACTGGATCGCCGACCGGGTTGAGCAGAAGCCCCTGCCCCCGGCCCGGCCCCGCGGATCGCCCGCCGCTCCCCAGGAGGCGGCCCGGCCGCAGCCGTCTCCCGGCGGGGAGGCCCTCGAGGCGGAGGTCCGACAGGCCCTGGAGGGCCAGCGGGTGTCCGGCGTGCGGCGGGCGGATCCCGGCGGGCGGGTGGTCTCGGTGTCCTTCCCCATCCGCCACGTCCAGGCGGTCCTCGGGGTCCTGACCGTCGAGGCCGGGGATGTGGACAGCATCATCACCCGGCAGAGGGCGGCCCTGGCGCCCTTCATCCTCCTGTCCATCGGCGTGACCCTCCTGTCCTCCGCCCTGCTCACCACCCTGGTGGCCCTGCCGGTCCGGCGCCTGGCCCGGGCCGCGGATCGGGTGCGCTTGTCCCGGGTCCGCTCCATCTCCCTGCCCGACCTGTCCCGGCGGCGGGACGAGCTGGGCGACCTGACCCGGGCCCTCGAGGCCATGACCGACGCCCAGTCCGAACGGATGGGCGCCATCGAGCGCTTCGCCGCCGACGTGGCGCACGAGATCCGCAATCCCCTCTCCTCCCTGCGCTCGGCGGTGGAGACCCTGGACCTGGTCTCCGAGCCCGAGGCCAAGGCGCGCCTGAACCGCGTCATCCGCCAGGACATCCAGCGCATGGACCGGCTGGTGACCGACATCTCCAACGCCTCGCGCCTGGATGCCGAGCTTTCCCGGGAGGCGCCCCGCCCCTTTGATCTCGGACGTCTCCTTGAGGAGATCGTCCAGGCCTACGCCGCAGCCCGGCGGGAGGGGGAGCCCGAGGTCACCCTGGCCGGGACGCAGGGTGAGACCCCGGTGCTCGGCCGGGAGGGGCCCGCCGGCCAGGTCTTCCGGAACCTCGTGGACAACGCCCGCTCCTTCAGCCAGCCCGGCGGGACGGTGCGCCTGTCCCTCGCCCGGGAAGGCGGCCATGCGGTGGTCTTCGTCGACGACGACGGGCCGGGCATCCCTCCGGAGAACCTCGAGACCGTCTTCGAGCGGTTCTACACCTCGCGTCCGAAGGGAACGGCCTTCGGCGGCAATTCCGGCCTCGGCCTGTCCATCGCCCGGCAGATCGTCGAGGCCCAGGGGGGAACCCTCCGGGCGGAGAACCGGACGGATGCCGCCGGGGAGCGGGTCGGGGCCCGGTTCGTCGTGCGCCTTCCCGTGAGGCCGGGGGGTTGAGCTCCGCCTTGCATGCGGGCCTTCTCGCCCTCTGGTCCGGGGGTCGCTGGAGGGGCGTCCTGGTGCAGGGACCCTCGGGGTCGGGAAAGA
This sequence comes from Phenylobacterium sp., assembly GCA_020402585.1. Lineage (GTDB taxonomy): Bacteria > Pseudomonadota > Alphaproteobacteria > Caulobacterales > Caulobacteraceae > Phenylobacterium. The sequence continues at coordinate 5,194 of JADBZH010000120.1, forward strand.
GCGACCTCGCCCTCCGGGCCCTCGACCTGGGCTTCCGCCTGGTGTCCGACGACCGCACCCTCGTCTGGTCCAGCGACGGGACGGCCTTCGGAAGGGCCCCGGAGACCCTTGCGGGCCTTCTCGAGGTCCGGGGCGTCGGCGTGCTGAGGGTCCCCGCCCTGGCCTTCTGCCGGATTGACCTGGCCGTCGTGTCGGGGACCCCCGAACGCCTGCCGGATCTGGAGGTTGTGGTCCTCGCCGGGGCGCCCGTGCGGCGCCTCGCCCTTCAGCTGACAGACGCCGCGGCGCCACACCGGATCCGGGAAGCGCTTTGCCGTCTTGGAGCCGGGCCGGAAGAGTCGTATCAAGGCGGCCTTCCGGCGCCGGCGGCGCCCACAATGGGTGAGTCAGCCCCTTGAGAGCCTTCTGATGATCGGCCTCGTCATCGTGACCCACGGCCGTCTCGCCGAGGAATTTCTCCTGGCCATGGAGCACGTGGTCGGGCCCCAGTCCGGGATTGCGACCATCTGCATCGGCCCCGAGGACGACATGGAGAGGCGGCGGCGCGACATTCTCGCCGCCTGCAGCCAGGTCGACGTCGGAAGCGGGGTGATCCTGCTGACCGACATGTTCGGCGGCACCCCCTCCAACCTCGCCATCTCCGTCATGGAGCAGACCCGTGCCGAGGTGATCGCCGGGTTGAACCTGCCCATGCTGATCAAGCTGGCGAGCGTCCGCGCGCGGCTGGATCTTTCGGACTGCGTGGCCCAGGCCCAGGAAGCGGGGCGGAAGTACATCTCCGTCGCCTCCTACGTCCTGGCGGGGGACAAGTGACCACCCGCGCCAGGGTCGAGATCATCAACAAGCGCGGCCTTCACGCCCGCGCCTCCGCCAAGTTCGTCAAGACCGCGACCGGCTTTGACGCGGTGGTGCGCGTGTCCAAGGACGGCGCCGAGGTGGACGCCCGCTCCATCATGGGGCTTATGATGCTGGCGGCGGGGCCCGGATGCTGCATCGACATCACGGCCGAGGGGCGCCAGGCCGAGGCGGCCCTGGCCGCCCTCGTCGCCCTGGTCGCCGCCCGCTTCGATGAGGACGAATAGCCGGTCGGAGGGGCCATGACGCCCGAGGTGGAGATGAAGTTCGCCTGCAGACCGGCCACGCTGGAGGCCCTTGTCGCACGGGCCTTCTCCGCCCCCGCCCGGGACCAGCGGCTGGTCGCGGTCTACTACGACACCCCCGATGGCCGCCTGGCCGCCCGCCAGGCCTCCCTGCGGCTGCGCACGGACGAGACCGGACGGACGGTGCAGACCTTCAAGACCGGCGAGGGCCTGGGTCGGCGCGAGGCCGAGCACGAGACGGCGCCGGGACGGCTGGACCTGACCGGCGAAGACCTTGGCGCCGTCCTTTCGGCCGAGGACCTGGCGCAGCTGGCCCCCCGCTTCACCGTCCAGGTCCGGCGCCGGACCTGCGAGATCAAGGCCGGCGGCTCCCGGATCGAGCTGGCCCTCGACCAGGGCGAGATCCTCGCCGCCGGCGCCCGGTCGCCCGTCTGCGAGGCCGAGCTGGAGCTTATCTCGGGGGACCGCCGGGACCTCTTCACCCTCGCCCTGGCGCTGGCGGCGGAGCTTCCCCTCACCCTGTCCCTGCGATCCAAGTCCGACCGGGGAAACCGGCTGGCGGCGGCGGGCGCCCCGGTCCCTCCCGCCAGCCTCCCGGCGGGCCTGACCTGCGAAGAGGCCCTGCGCCACGCCCTGGTGGTCGCCCTTGGTGAGGCCGCGGCCCAGGTCCTCGAGACCGCCGGCGAGCCTTCAGTGGAGGCCGTCCATCAACTGCGGGTGGCGCTCCGACGGCTGCGCAGCCTGCTCTCGGTCTTCCGCCGCCAGTGGGCGCCGGGGAATCCAACCGCCCTCAAAACCGGCCTGCAGGACCTGTCCCGGGCCTGCGGGGAGACCCGGGAGCTGGACGTGCTGCTCGGCAGGGCCGATCCCGCCGGGGCGCTGGCGCCTGTCCTGATCGCCGCCCGCAGGCGGGCCGCCGAGGCTCTGGTGGAGACCCTGTCGGGCGCACCGGCCCGGATGACCCTCCTGGAGGGGCTGATCTTCGCCGAGGCGGGTGACTGGCGGACCCGGCCCGACGCCGGGTCGGGCGCCGAATCGGGCCTGTCCGGGGATCTCCGCCGCAGATGGCGCCGGATTCGCCGGCTGGGAGACGCCTTCACCGAACTCGGACCCGAGGAGCGTCATGACCTGCGCCTGAGGATCAAGGCCCTGCGCTATGCGCTCGACGCCCTGGACCTGCCCGAGTGGCGCCCCCTGGCCGAGGCCCTCTCCCCGCGACTGAGGGCCGCCCAGGACGCCCTCGGCGCCCTCAACGACGCCGACGCGGCGAAGGGTCTCCTGGAGCGTCTGGACCTGTCCGGAGACGTCCGGCGGGAGGCCTCCCGCCTCGTGGCGGGACTGAAGCGGCGGGATGACAGGACCCGGGCCCGGAAGGCGGTCCGGCGGCTGGTGGAGTCGACCCCGGCCCTTTTCACATAAAGCAATCTTTATGTCCCGGTTGCGGGCCGGCGGGCCGGAGCGTATAGGACAGGAAAGGCGGCGAAGGCCCGCGCGACAGGAATCCCGACATGACCGACTATGTGGTGAAGGACATCTCCCTGGCTGAGTTCGGCCGCAAGGAGATCGCGATCGCCGAGACCGAGATGCCCGGCCTGATGGCCGTGCGCGCCGAGTTCGGCCCGTCACAGCCCCTGAAGGGCGCCCGCATCGCCGGCTCCCTGCACATGACCATCCAGACGGCGGTCCTGATCCAGACCCTCGAGGCGCTGGGCGCCGAGGTCCGCTGGGCCTCGTGCAACATCTTCTCCACCCAGGACCACGCCGCGGCGGCCATCGCCGACGCCGGTACGCCGGTCTTCGCCACCAAGGGCGAGACCCTGCTGGAGTACTGGGACTACGCCCACCGCATCTTCGAATGGGCCGACGGCGGCTATCCCAACCTGATCCTCGATGACGGCGGCGACGCCACCCTCCTCTGCGTGCTGGGCCCCAAGGCCGAGAAGGACCCCTCGGTCCTCTCCAACCCGCAGAACGAGGAGGAAGAGGCCCTCTACGCGGTGATGAAGCGGTACCTGAAGGAGAAGCCCGGCTTCTACACGGCCATCCGCAACGCCATCGGCGGCGTCTCGGAAGAGACCACCACGGGGGTTCACCGCCTCTACCAGATGGCTGAGCGCGGCGAGCTGCCCTTCCCGGCCATCAACGTCAACGACAGCGTCACCAAGTCCAAGTTCGACAACCTCTACGGCTGCCGCGAGAGCCTGGTGGACGCCATCCGCCGGGGCACGGACGTCATGCTCTCGGGCAAGGTCGCGGTGGTGCTGGGCTATGGCGACGTGGGCAAGGGCTCGGCGGCCAGCCTGCGCAACGGCGGCGCCCGGGTCATCGTCACCGAGATCGACCCGATCTGCGCCCTGCAGGCGGCCATGGAAGGCTATGAGGTCCAGACCATGGAGGACGTCGCCGACAAGGGCGACATCTTCGTCACCGCCACGGGCAACAAGGACGTTCTGACCGTCGACCACATGCGGCGGATGAAGAACAACGCCATCGTCGCCAACATCGGCCACTTCGACTCCGAGATCCAGATCGCGGGCCTGCGCAACTATCGCTGGGACAAGATCAAGGACCAGGTCCACCACGTGGAGTTCCCGGACGGCAAGAAGATCATCGTCCTGTCCGAGGGCCGGCTGGTGAACCTGGGCAACGCCACGGGCCACCCCAGCTTCGTGATGAGCGCCTCCTTCACCAACCAGACCCTGGCCCAGATCGAGCTGTGGACCAACGGCGGCGCCTACGGGAAGAAGGTCTACACCCTGCCCAAGCACCTGGATGAGAAGGTGGCCCTCCTGCACCTGGAGAAGCTGGGCGCAAAGCTGACCCAGCTGACCTCGGACCAGGCCGCCTACATCAACGTGCCGGTCGCCGGGCCCTTCAAGCCCGAGCACTACCGCTACTAAGGCCCGGGGGCGGGGGCTCGCCATGCCCGTCGCCCTGATCGTCTCCAGCCATGTCGCCGGCTCCGGGGTCGGCGGCGGGCTGCAGGCGGCGGAACTCACCCGCTTGGGCTTCCGCACGGCCCTTGTTCCGAGAGTGCTGTTCGGGCGTCACCCCGGCCTGGGGGCGCCCGGCGGCGGCCCGGTCCCGGACCTCCTCTTCGCCGGCCAGGCGGAGGGCTTCCTGGCCTCGGGTCTCGCGGAACGGGTCGACCTGGTCGTCACCGGCTACTTCGCCTCGGCCGGACAGGTGGAGACCGCCGCCGGCCTGCTGGGCGCCATTGCGGCCCGAAACCCCCGCGCCCTTGTCCTGGTGGATCCCATCCTGGGCGACGAGGGCCGCGGGCTCTATGTCCCCGAGGCCGTCGCCGAGGCCCTGCCCCGGGCGCTCGTCCCCCGCGCCGGCCTGCTGACGCCCAACGCCTGGGAGCTGGAGCGGCTTTCCGGAACGCCGGTTACGGACCCCGCCTCAGCCCTCGCCGCCGCCCGGAGCCTGGGCCGGCCGGTCCTCGTCTCTTCCGTCCCCGACGGGGCCGATGTCGGGGTTCTGTGGGCCGACGGGGCGGAGGCCTGGCTCGCCAGCCACCGGCGCCTTCCCCGGGCGCCGCGAGGCACAGGCGACCTCCTGGCCGCCCTGTTCGGCGCCGGCCTCATCCTCGGGGGAAGCCCTCCCGAGGTTCTTGAGTCTTCGGTACGGAACCTCGCCGCGCGGCTGGCCCAGGGCGCCGAAGACCTGCTCGACGCGCCCGGAACGGACGCCGGCCCCCACCGGTCCCCCCCACGCGGGGGCGAGCCTGTGGTGACCCTGCGCAGACCCTGAGCGGACCTACTTGAGGTCCTTGGCCGCCTTGTTCAGGTCGGGGGCGTTGGGCGAGCGCATGGCCACCCCCGCCTCCATTCCCGCCTTCAGGGCCGCCGCGGCGCCCTCGTGCGACATGATCTTGCTCATCACCGCCTGCCCGGCCCGTTCGAACCATTCGCGGTTCTCGATCACATAGGCGCGGGAGTCGCGATAGCCCTCCAGGAGGCCGTTGATCTCCGGGATGACGTAGCGGCCGACGAGGTCCCAGCTGCGCAGGGTGTTCTCGCGATTGGCCCAGTCGTGGACAAAGCCGAGCACCACGCCGAAGCCTCCGGAACTCGCCTGCAGCTTGCGGATGGCGGCCACCAGGTCGTCCGGCGTGCCGATGACGGCGGCGGCGCCCTCCACGTCCACGGTCTGTTCAAGGGCTTGTTCCGGCGAGATAAACGGGCCGGCGCCGGGGCGCATCAGGGTGCCGACCTGGTACTCGTTGTGCCAGTGCATCAGGCCCTTGGCCGCCTGGGCCCGGGCCTCCTCGCGGGTCTCGGCGATGTGCCAGGACATCAGCACCCGCCAGTTCTTCCGGTCGATCGCCTTGCCCGACTTGGCGGCGGCCTGCTCGGCGAAGCCCCACTGGGTGGGCAGGGCGGCCAGGCCCGCCTCGGAGTTGGAGCCGATGGACAGGACGCCCATGCCGTGCTTGCCGGCCAGGGTCATGCCGGACGGGCTGACGGAGGAGGCGGCCACCATCTCCATCTCCTCCTGCAGGGGCAGGAGCTGCAGGCGGGCGTCGCGCAGGGTGAACCACTCGCTCTCGTGAGTGACCCGCTCACCGGCCAGCAGGCGCTTGATCACGCCGATGGCCTCGTCCTGCCGGTCGCGCTGGGTCATGGGATCTATGCCCAGGGTGTGGGCGTCAGAAGGCAGGGCGCCGGGGCCCGTGCCGAGGATGGCGCGCCCGCCGGTCATGTAGTCCAGCTGCACCATGCGCTGGGCGACGTTGAAGGGGTGGTGGTAGGGCAGGGAGATCACCCCCGTCCCCAGCCGGATCCGGCCGGTATGCTCGCCGACGGCGGCGAGGAAGAGCTCGGGCGAGGCGATCATCTCCCAGCCGGTGGAATGGTGCTCACCGACCCAGAACTCGTCGAAGCCCAGCTCCTCAAGGCGCACGGCGAACTTGATGTCGTTCCGGAACTGGAGCCTGGGATGCTCGCCGATCGGATGATGGGGCGCCAGGAATGCGCCGAACTTCGTGCGAGCCATGGGTTTCCTCCGGAACTGCCGTATCCGCGCCGCCGCCCTTCGGGCCAACGGTCGTTCCGGACACCGATAGCCGCGGGCGCGGAATACGCAAGCGCCCGTCAGGCGGAGAGGTTCCGGGTCCGCCGCCAGAGGCCAAACATGTAGGTCGCCGCCCCCGCCCAGATGAAGGCGAAGGACACGCCCCTGAGGGCGGTGAAGGGCTCGCCCTGGGCCAGGCCGATGCTGAAGCCGATGGTCGGGCCGATGAACTGCAGGAAGCCCATGGCCGACAGGGGCATGCGCCGGGCGGCCCAGGCGAACAGGACCAGGGGTATGGCGGTGATCGGCCCCGCCGCCAGCAGCCAGGCGGCGGCCGCAGGAGAATCGTCCATATGCCCCTGCCCGGTCAGGGTCAGGTGCGCCATCCAGAGGGCGCCGGGGATCGCCAGGAAGAGGCACTCGACGAAGAGACCGGTCTGGGCGTCGGCCTGCACCTGCTTGCGGACGATCCCATAGGCGCCGAAGGTCAGGGCCAGGACCACCGCCATCCAGGGAAAATGCCCCAGGGCCAGACCCTGGAGGGCCACTCCGACGCCGGCCAGGACGATGGCGCCGAGCCCCAGGGCGTCGAACCGCTCGCGGAAGATCAGGGCGCCCGCCGCCATGTTCAGAAGAGGCGTCAGATAGTAGCCGAGGCTACTCTCCAGCACCCGGCCGGCGTTGACGCCCCAGACATAGAGGGCCCAGTTGGCGCCGATCAGGAGGGCGGACAGGGCGAGCATGCCCAGCCTCCGGGGAGATCGCAGGACCGCCGCCACCTGGGCGCCTTGGCGGGCCAGGACCACGAAGACCCAGGCGGCCAGGGTTCCCCAGACCGCCCGGTGGGCGAGAATCTCCCAGGAGTCCGCGCCGAGACGGCCCATGGCCTGAAAGAAGAGGGGCGCGAAACCCCAGATCAGGTAGCAGAGAACCCCCGCGCCCAGGGCGGCGCGGGAGGCGGCTTCATCGGACGGTGCGGCCCCCCCGGCCACCCGTCAGCGGTCGCCGATCAGACCGCGCTCGTCGAGGAGCTGGGCGATCTGTACGGCGTTGAGGGCGGCGCCCTTCCGCAGGTTGTCGGCCACGACCCACATGTTGAGGCCATGCTCCACGGTCGGGTCCCGGCGGATGCGGCTGACGAAGACCGGGAATTCGCCCTGGGCCTCCTTGGGGGTGATGTAGCCCTTGTCATTCCGCTGATCGATGACGATCAGGCCGGGGCTGTTGCGCAACAGGTCGCGGGCCTCGTCCTCATCCAGGGGCTCGTGGAACTCGATGTTCACCGACTCCGAGTGGCCGACCATGACCGGCACCCGCACGCAGGTGACGGTGAGGGCGATCTCGGGATCGATCATCTTGTGGGTCTCGTTCCACATCTTGGCCTCCTCATCGGTGTAGCCGTCGTCGTTGAAGGCGCCGATGAAGGGGATGACGTTGAAGGCGATCTGCTTGGGGAACTTCTTGGGCTCCGACGGGCCGAGGACGAAGATGCCCTTGGTCTGGTCCCAGAGCTCGTCCATGCCCTCCTTGCCCGCTCCGGAGACCGACTGGTAGGTCGAGACCACGACCCGCTTGATCCGGGCCCGATCGTGCAGGGGCTTCAGGGCCACCACCAGCTGGGCGGTGGAGCAGTTCGGGTTGGCGATGATGTTCTTGCGGTCCGCCCACTCGACATCGTCGGGGTTCACCTCGGGCACCACCAGGGGCACGTCCGGGTCCATCCGCCAGGCCGAGGAATTGTCGATGACGATGGGGCCGGCGGCGCCGATCTTCGGCGACCATTCCTTGGAGAAGGACCCGGAGACGCTCATCAGCACCAGGTCGACGGTGGAGAAGTCGAACTGCTCGACGTCCTTGCACTTCAGGATCCGGTCGCCGAAGGAGACCTCGACGCCGATGGATTTGCGGCTGGCGATCGCGTGAATCTGGTCCACGGGGAATTCGACTTCCTCGAGGATGTTCAGCATTTCGCGGCCCACATTACCCGTGGCCCCGACGACGGCGACGCGATAGCCCACCTGTGTCTCTCCTTTACAGAACGGACGGTCCCCCTACGCCCGGCAGGGGCGGGGCGCAAGGCGAGGGCCCTTGCTGCGTTGCGGAAAATTCACTGGAACCCCACCTCCGACAGGCTAGACAACGCTTGGGCGTTCCGAACTTTGGCTCTCGAGAGGCCTTGGCATGACCTTGACTGACCCGACCCGGCGCTCCCTCCTGACGGCAGGCGCCCTGCTGGCGGTCCCCACTCCCCTCCTCGCCGCGCCGCCCACAGGCCGCAGGCTGACCTTCCAGGTTTTCCGGAACGGCGAGCGCATTGGCGAGCACCGGATGAGCTTTTCAGGGGACGCCGCCTCCCCGACCGTGTCCACCGAAGTAGACATGACGGTTCGGCTGGCCTCGGTGCCGGTCTACAGGTACCGGCATACGGCCCGCGAGGTCTGGGTGGACGGAAGGTTTGAAAGCCTGGAGACCGTGACGGACGCCACGGCCGGAGACCGGAAGGTGTCGGCCAGGCGCACCCCCTCCGGCGTCCTGATCCGCACCGGACGCAAGGAGGTTCTGGCCCCGGTCGGGACTGCACCTCTGACCCATTGGAACCCAAACGTCCTGACCGGACGCTTGTTCAACCCGCAGGAGGGTAACCTGGCCCGGATCACGGCGTCGCCGAAGGGCTTGCGCCCCGTGACGCTGGCCGATGGCCGGCAGGTGGAGGGCCAGGTCTGGGCCCTGCGCGGCGAGGCCGAAATCGACAACTGGTACGACCGGAGCGGCGTCTGGACCGGCTTGAAGGGCCGCCTCGATGACGGCTCCAGGATCGAGTACCGGCGGGTCTGAGCCCCTCCGAGCCGTCCGCTCAGAGGGCGGCGAGCACCGCGTCGCCCATCTGGACGGTGGTCAGAGCGCCGCCCAGGTCGCGTGTGCGGGCCCCGTTGTCGAGGGCGCGGATCACGGCGGCCAGGATGCGGTCGGCGGCCTCCGGCCGGCCCAGGGACCAGCGGAAGGCCATCTCAAGGGACAGGATCGAGGCCAGCGGGTTGGCGACGCCCTGGCCGGCGATGTCCGGCGCCGAGCCGTGGATGGGCTCGTAGAGGCCAGGCCGGCCGGCGTCGCCCAGGGCCGCCGAGGGCAACATGCCCAAAGAGCCCGTCAGCATGGCGGCGGCGTCAGCCAGGATGTCGCCGAACAGGTTGTCGGTGACCAGGACGTCGAACTGGCGCGGATCGCGGACAATCTGCATGGCGGCGTTGTCGGCCAGGATGTGCTCGAGCCGGACGTCCGGGAACTCCCGGGCGTGGAGGTCGGTGACCACCTGGCGCCAGAGCAGGCCGGAATCCATGACGTTGGACTTCTCGGCCGAGTGCACGAGGTTGCGCCGGCCCCGGGCCAGCTGGAAGGCCACCCGCGCCACCCGCTCGATCTCGGCGGTGGTGTAGACCTGGGTGTCGACAGCGCGCCTGCCGCCGCCGGGCAGATCCTCGATGAACCGGGGCGAGCCGAAATAGATACCGCCCGTCAGTTCACGGACGATCATGAGGTCCAGCCCCTCCACCAGATGGCGCTTGAGGGTGGAGGCGTCGGCCAGGGCGGGGAAGCAGAGGGCGGGGCGGAGGTTGGCGTAGACCTCCATGCCGGCGCGCAGGTTCAGGAGTCCGGCTTCGGGCCGCTTGTCGCGGGGGGCGCCGGCCCACTGGCCCCCGCCGCCCCCCACCGCGCCCATCAGCACGGCGCGGGCGGCCTTGGCGGCGGCCAGGACCTCATCGGTGAGGGGCGTTCCGTGGGCGTCGAAGCTGCAGCCGCCGAACAGGGCCTCGGCGATGGACAGGTCCGGCGCCACCGCCTCGGCGACCCGGCGGGCCTGGGCGGTGACTTCGGGGCCGATGCCGTCGCCCGGCAGGAGGAGGAGGTCGGTCATGGAAGAACCCTTAGAAGCCTGGGCGCCGCCGCCGTGTCGTTCCGCCGAAGCTCGTCGGAGCCGGTCCGGTCAGAGGGGGCGCTCTGAGGCGATCTCGTAGGCGAACAACCGACGGTCGGAAACCCCGAATTGGGGCCAGTGCGACCTCCATTCCACCATGTGCGGGGTCTGGAAGTGCGCATCCAGCGCCGCCTGGTCGCGCCAGACCTCGAACACCCGGATGAGGCCGGGATCGGCGACATCCTCGGCATAGGCGTATTCCAGGCAGCCTTCCTCGGCCCGGCTGGCGGCGAGCATGGCCAGCATGTGCGGCCGGAACGCCTCCAGGTTTTCGGGCGGCGCCCTCACGACGCCGGCGATGATCAGAGTCATGCCCGTTCAAGCCAGGGATGGGTCAGGGTGCGCCGGGACTCCCAGGCGTCGATGTCGGCGGCGGCCGAAAGGGTCTCGCCGATGGCGTCCAGGCCGTTCAGCATCTTGGCCTTGCGGGAGGCGTCGATGTCGAAGGTGAAGACCTTGCCGGAGGGCGAGGTGACGGTCTGGGCTGCGAGGTCCACGCTGACCATGTGGTTGCCGCCCTGGCACTCGCCCATCAGGTCCTGAACCTCGTCGGGCTTCAGCACCACCGGCAGCAGGCCGTTCTGGAAGCAGTTGTTGTAGAAGATGTCCGCGAAGGACGAGGCGATGACGCAGGTCACGCCGAAGTCCATCAGGGCCCAGGGGGCGTGCTCGCGGCTGGAGCCGCAGCCGAAGTTGTCGCCGGTCACCAGGACGCCGGCCCCGGCGTATTCCGGCCGGTTCAGCACGAAGTCCGGGCGCGGCTTGCCGGCGTCGTCGAAGCGCAGGTCGTAGAAGAGTCCGCGGGACAGGCCCTCGCGCTCCACGGTCTTGAGGAACTGCTTGGGGATGATCTGGTCGGTGTCGATGTTGGCCAGGGGCAGGGGCGCGGCCCGGGCGTCGAGGCGGGTGAAGGGCTTCATGGTTCGGCTCCGGCCGTTCCGGCGTTCTGCTGCAGCACCACGGTGGGCGTGAAGGCCACGCCCTCGCGGAGGGTGAAGATGCGGGTCCCGGGCTTGCGGCCGTTGCGGACCTCCGAGACGTTGAAGCCGAGGCCGGCAAGCCGGCCCTGGACGGCGTCTGCGTCGGCGGCGCGCCAGGCGAGGCCGTTGAAGTCGTCGGGCTGGTCCGTCGTCTCGGCCTCGCCGAGCCGCATGACCACTTCCATGACCAGGCCCCCGCAGGCGAAGAACATCTGCCGGGCGCCCCAGGCGGGATTGGACCGGTCGAGCCGCAGGTCGAGGCCGAGGCGCGCGCCCCACAGGGCCAGGGCGCGATCCCCGGAGCGCGCGGCGATGACCACGTGGTCCAGGGCGCTGACGGCCGAGGCCTCTGACACCGCCGGCGCCGACAGGCCGGGGCCCTCGCCCGCGACGAGGGCCAGGTTGAGGCCGCCCGTCGCAGCCGGGTCCAGGCGGACCAGGCGGCGGTCGCCGAAGGTGGTCTCCTCGCCCAGGGCGGGCAGGCCCCGGCGTCCGGCCAGACGCACGGCGGCGTCGAGGTCGGCCACCTTCAGGACAATCAGCTCGCCGGGGTCGCCCTCGCGGCGGGCGCGCAGGCACAGGGCCATGTTGGTCAGGGAAAAGACGCTGGCCGCAGCGCCGTCGAGCTGGCCCTCCCAGGCCGGCTCCCGGCCCAGGAAGACGCCGTAGCGGGCGGCGGCGTCCTCGACGTCGTCGACCGGGACGACCACATGGTCGAGGCCGAGGATCACCTCAGATAGTCCCGGACGTCGGCGATCCGGCCGGCGAGGGCGGCGGCGGCGGCCATGGCCGGGCTCATCAGGTGGGTGCGCCCGCCCCGCCCCTGCCGGCCCTCGAAATTGCGGTTCGAAGTGGAGGCGCACCGCTCGCCCGGCGCCAGCCGGTCGGGGTTCATGCCCAGGCACATGGAGCAGCCGGGCTCGCGCCAGTCGAAGCCGGCGGCGCGGAAGATCTCGTCCAGGCCCTCTTCCTCGGCCTGGGCCTTCACCAGGCCGGAGCCGGGAACGACCATGGCCCGGACGCCGGGGGCCACCTGGCGTCCGCGGACGATGTCGGCGGCGACCCGCAGGTCCTCGATCCGGCTATTGGTGCAGGAGCCGATGAAGACCACGTCGACCTTGGCCGAGGTGATGGGCTGGCCGGCCTCCAGGCCCATGTATTCGAGGGCGCGGGCCACCGAGGCCCGCTTGTCAGGGCTGGCGAAGGCATCCGGCGAGGGCGCGGCGCCGGTCACCGGGACCACGTCCTCGGGGCTGGTGCCCCAGGTGACGAGGGGGGCGATGGCCGAGGCGTCGATCCGGACCTCGCGGTCGAAGACGGCGTCGGGATCGGAGAAGAGGGTCTTCCAGCTGGCGAGGGCAATGTCCCAGGCGCCGCCCTTCGGGGCGGAGGGACGACCGCGGAGATAGTCGAAGGTGGTCTCGTCCGGCGCCACCAGGCCGGCGCGGGCGCCGCCTTCGATGGTCAGGTTGCAGAGGGTCATGCGGCCCTCCATCGACAGGGCCCGGACGGCGTCTCCGGCGTATTCAATGACGTAGCCCGTGCCGCCCGCCGTGCCGATCTCGCCGATCACAGCGAGGGCGAAGTCCTTGGCGCCGACGCCGGGGGCGGGGGTTCCCTCGATCATCACCCGCAGGTTCTTCGCCTTCTTCTGGCGAAGGGTCTGGGTGGCCAGGACGTGCTCCACCTCGGACGTGCCGATGCCGTGGGCCAGGGCCCCGAAGGCGCCGTGGGTGGAGGTGTGGGAGTCGCCGCAGACGATGGTCATGCCCGGCTGGGTGCGGCCCTGCTCGGGGCCGACCACGTGGACAATGCCATTGCGGACATCGCCCATGGGGAAGAATTCGATGCCGTTGTCGGCGACGTTCCGCTCGAGGGTGGCGAGCTGGAGGCGGGCCTCCTCGTCGGCGACGGCGGCCACGCCCAGGCCCTGGCCCTCGGTGGGGATGTTGTGGTCGGCGACGGCCAGGGTGCGGTCCGGCCGCCGGACCTTCCGCCCATTGGCGCGCAGGCCCGCGAAGGCCTGGGGCGTCGTCACCTCATGGATGAGGTGCAGGTCAATGTAGAGGATGGCCTCGCCGTCCTGTTCGGCGACGAGGTGTGCATCCCAGATCTTGTCGTAGAGGGTCTTGCCGGCCATGGCGCGCATCTAGGGGGCGAGGGGCGGCCCTGTCCAGCGCAGGACGCTTCGGAAGTCGCTCAGGCCTTGACCACGCGGTCGCCGGGCAGGCCGCGGCGGGCCATGGCGTTGCGGGTGTCGACCACCAGCCGGGCGGCGTCCGAGACGAGGGCGTAGTCCACGGCGTCATGGTCGGTGGCGATCAAGACCGCGTCATACCCGGCCAGGGCTTCGCGCGTCAGGTCGGTGGAGCGTCGCCCGGCCAGGCCCGGATGCTCCCGGGTCGGCGGGATCTGCGCGATCAGGGGGTCGTGGAAGTCGCAGGTCGCGCCCCGGGCCTCGATGGACTCGATCAGGACCAGGGAGGGGGACTCCCGCGTATCATCCACGTTCTTCTTGTAGGCCGCGCCGACCAGCAGGATGCGGGCGCCCTTGAGGGCCCGCTCGGCGTGGTCGCTGAGGGCCCGCGCCAGCCGGTCGACCACCACGCCGGGCATGGCGGTGTTGATCTGCCCCGCCAGCTCGATGAAGCGGGTCTCCATGCCGAACTCCCGGGCGCGCCAGGTCAGGTAGAAGGGATCGACGGGAATGCAGTGCCCGCCCAGGCCCGGGCCCGGATAGAAGGGCATGTAGCCGAAGGGCTTGGTGGCGGCGGCGTCGATCACCTCCCAGACGTCGATGCCCATGGCGTCGTAGACCAGCTTCAGCTCGTTCACGAGGGCGATGTTCACCGAGCGGAAGATGTTCTCGGTCAGCTTGGCGGCCTCGGCGGCGGCGGCGCTGGAGACCGGCACCACCCGGGTGATCATGGCCTCGTAGAGGGCGACGGCCAGGTCGCGGGAGGCCGGGTCGTCGGCGCCCACCACCTTGGGGATGGTGCGGGTGCCGTAGTGGGCGTTGCCGGGGTCTTCGCGCTCGGGCGAGAAGGCCAGGAAGACCTCTCCGCCCACCTTGAGGCCGCTGGCCTCGAGCAGGGGGCGCACCACCTCCGCCGTCGTGCCGGGCCAGGTGGTGGACTCCAGCACGACCAGCTGGCCGGGGCGCAGGGTCGCAGCGGCGGAGGCGGCGCTGGCCCGGACATAGGACAGGTCCGGGTCGCGGTTGCGGGTCACCGGGGTCGGGACACACAGGATGACGGCGTCAGCCTCGGACAGGCGGGAGAAGTCGGTGGTGGCCGAGAACCGGCCGGAGTCCAGGGCTGAGCGCAGGGCGGCGGGATCGAGATAGTTGATCACCTGGCGGCCGGCGCTGATGGCCTCCACCCGGGCGGGATTGATGTCGAAGCCCAGCACCGGGAAACCGGCCTCCACGGCGGCCAGGGCCAGGGGCAGGCCGACATAGCCCAGGCCAATGACGCCGACCACGGCCCGCCGGGAGCGGATGGCGGCCATCAGGGCGTCCTTGTGGACGAGGTCGGTCATGGGCGGTCTCCCTTGCCGGGCTCAGGCGAGATCATCGATCTCGGCGTCAGACAGGTCGCCGGGGACGACCGTGACGGGAAGGTTGCGTCCGCCCCAGCGGACCCCCTCCCGGGCGATGGAGTTGACCAGGGGACCCGGGCCCCGGCCGCCGGTGGCGGCGGCCAGGACGAGGATCTTGATGTCCCGGTCCGCACTGATCACCCGGCGCAGGGCCTCCCGGGTGTCGTCGGCGCGGATCAGCAGGACCTCCGGGTCATGGCCGGTCTCCGCCCGGACAAGGGGCGCAAAGGCCTGAACCTCCTCGGCGGCCTCGGCGCGGGCCTGGCGCTCGATCTCGTCGCGGACGCCGGACCAGTGCTCGAAGACGGCGGGGGCGATGACCCGGAGGATCGCCACCGTCCCGTCGGTGGACCGCGCGCGCCGGCAGGCGAAGCGCAGGGCGGCGGCGAACTCGGCGGTGCCGTCGGCGATCACCAGGAACTTGCGGGGAGAGGCCGCCTGAAGGGTCATGGCGCCAGCGTGACCTGCCGCCGGGGCGGAGACAAGGGCCCTCAGCCCGCCCAGTAGCCGACCGCGGCCTTGACCTCGGCCAGGACGGGCGCCCCAACCTCGCGCGCGCGCTCCGCGCCCGCGGCCAGGATGCGGTCGATCTCGGAGGGGTCGGACAGGAACCGGCGCATGGCCTCACCCACCGGACCCAGCTTCGCCACCGCAAGGTCCGCAAGGCGGGGCTTGAACGCCCCGAAGCCCTGGCCCGCGTACTCGGCGAGCACCTCGGCGGAGGTCCGGCCGTCGAGGGCGGCGTAGATCGCCACCAGGTTCTGCGCCTCCGGCCGGTTGGCCAGCCCGACCAGGGTCTCCGGCAGCGGCTCGGGGTCGGTGCGCGCCTTGCGGATCTTCTGGGCGATGGCGTCGGCGTCGTCGGTCAGGTTGATGCGCGAGTACTCCGAGGGGTCGGACTTGGACATCTTGGCCGCGCCGTCGCGCAGGGACATGACCCGCGCGCCCGGCCCCTCCACCACCGCCTCGGGCAGGGGGAAGAAGCCGGGGACGTCGAAGTCGTGGTTGAACTTGGCG
>JADBZH010000121.1 GCA_020402585.1 Phenylobacterium sp.
ACCTTGATCCCCGTCTCCCGGGTGAACTGCTCATAGAGGGCCAGGTCGCTGTCGTAGTGCCGGGCGGTGTAGACATTCACCACCTTCTCCGCCGGCGGCGGGGCGGAGCAGGCCGCCATGCCAAGAAGGGAGACGGAGAGGAGTTTCAGGAGGGGTTTCACGGATTAGGCCTTTCGGACGGCGGCGAGGTTCGGAGAGCAACTTATTTTGAGAAGCATTCGCAAAACGGATGCACTGTGGGTCGTTGGCCGTCAAGTGCGGGGCCGTACCCCAGGGTCCCGATCTTCACGCCGTCCGTCCGAGGCGCGTGCGTCTCATCGAAGTCCAAGGCCAGCTGGGCGCTGTCCTTGCGCTTTTCGCGGCCTCGCCGCCTGTCGCCCGCCCCGGCCAGACCGGACTTGCGGCTTCCGTGCTTGGTGGCGATGAGCCGGGCGGCGCCCTTGTGGCGGCTGTCCCGGCGCAGGCCGTGAAGGGTCTCGCGGGCCGCCCGCATGGCCTCGGCATTTTCGACAACCGGGGCGGGATAGTCGAGGCCGCCCGCCCCCTCCCAGCGCCAGGGCTCCTGGAGGAAGGCGTCGGGGACGGCGGCGAGTTCAGGAACCCAGGCCCGGACGAAGGCGCCGTCGGGATCCTGGTCGTGACCCTGCTTCACGGGGTTGTAGATCCGAAGCGTATTGATGCCCGTCGTGCCGGACTGCATCTGCACCTGCGGCCAGTGGATCCCCGCCTCATAGTCCACGAACTTCCGCGCCAGGTGCAGGCCGCTCTCCCGCCAGGGAAGCCAGAGGTGATAGCTGGCGAAGGACATCAGCATGGCGCGCATGCGGAAGTTGATCCAGCCGTGGGCATCCAGCGCCCGCATGCAGGCGTCCAGGAAGGGATAGCCGGTCAGGCCCCGGCTCCAGGCCTCCAGGCGGTCCGGATCGGCCTCGCTGGGGCGCACGCCGTCGTAGGCCCGGTGGAGGTTCTCGAACTCGATCCTGGGCTCGTCCTCCAGCTTCTGGACAAAGTGGCAGCGCCAGTGCTGGCGCCCCGAGAAGGAGGCGAGGGACCCCCGCCACCGTCCTGCATCGGGAGCGGCCGACGTCCGGAGCTCGCGCTGGCGCGCCCAGGTGGCCTGGGCGACCTCCCGCATGGAGACCGTCCCCCAGGTGAGGTGGGGCGAGAGCCGCGAACTGGAGCCATAGGCCGTGAGCGGGCTCGACATTTCCCGGCGATAGTCGCGGCCGCGTCCGGTCAGGAAGCTCTCCTGCACCTCCAGCGCGGCGGTGCGGCCCCCTGCCTGGCGATGGGGGCAGGGATCGGGCGCCAGGCCGAGCTCGTCCGCCGATGGAATGCGACCCGGCCAGTCCCCCCCGAGGGGAACAAGGGCCTCGGGCTGCGGCGTTGTCGGCTTCGCCATGTCCCGGTCCCAGGCCTGGGCCCAGCCGTTCCTGGACTTCAGGCGGCGGATCACGCCGAACTGGCGTTCCTCTCGCCAGGGAAGGCCCGCCGCCTTCGCCCAGGCGCCAACGGCGAGGTCCCGGGCGTAGGTCCAGCCGTTCCCGGTTTCCTCGTGGCTCCAGAGGCCGGCGATGCCGTGACGCTCTTGGATGCGGCCCAGCACCTCCACAGCCTCCCCGACCTCGATGCACAGGGGCTGGCCCAGCCGGGCCAGTGAAGCGGCGAGTTCCTCGAGGCACTCCGCTGCAAAGGCCCACTGCCTTCCGGATGCGTCCGGCTGGGCCCAGAGCCCGGGCTCGACGATGTAGAGGGGAAGCACCGGCCCGGCGGCCGCGGCCAGGGCGAGGGGGCGGTGGTCGGCTATGCGCAGGTCGCGCTTGAACCAGACCACCTGCAGGGGACGCCTCACCGGGCCCTCTCCGGGTCCAGCAGGGCCGGGATCTGCTTGCGGAAGGCGAAGAAGCCCGCCGTCGCGTGGGGCCAGAAGCGGGAGTCCCAGCCGCGGCGGACCTGGATGAGCCGCAGTCCCTCGGCCTGAAGCGCCTGCCCGGCCTGCGCCAGGGCGTCCGCCGTGGGACCCACCGGCGCATAGGGGGTCACAAGGGTCCGCACCTGCGCCCCCTGGGCTGCTGCGACCAGGGCGTCGGCGTCGAGGCGGTCCATAAGGGTCACCGGCCCCTGCATCCGTCCGGCCAGGCGGTCGGCGGCGTCCCTTGCCGCGCCGGCCGCGAACCGGCTGGAGGCCTCGCCAAGGGAGAGGCGGGGATCCGCCGTGACGACCGCCGCGGCTGCGGCCGCAGGGTCGATCCCGCCAAGGTCGGGGGCCAGGTCCTCCGGCGTCGCCAACAGCAGGAAGGGCCCGGGCGGCGGTGAGTCTGCGGCCGGCGGCAGGCCCGCTGGGGGTTCGGGCGGCGCCTCCGCCAGGGCAGGGGCCTCCGTCGCCAGGCCGGTGGGGGCGAAGCGGCCGCCGGTGAAGCGGGCGATGTTCTCCCGGGTCGCCAGGTAGGTCTTTCCCGGGGTCTGCAGGCCCGCCACCCACCGCCAGGACAGGGTGTTGCTGGCCGGGTCGGCGTCGACGAGCCGGCGCAGGAAGAGATCCGCCCCCAGGGCCCAGGGCAGGCGCAGGGTGAAGATCCAGATCGAGGCGAACCACATGCGCGCGTGGTTGTGCAGGTATCCGGTCCGGGCGAGTTCGCGGGCCCAGTCGTCGAAGCCCTCCACCCCCGTGCGGCCCGCCTCGGCGTCGGCGAGGGCCTGCTCGTCGACGAGGCGCTCCCGCTCGCGGTCACGGGTCTCCAGGAACCGGGACCAGACGGAAGGCCGCATTTCCAGCCAGCCCTTCCAGTAGGTGCGCCAAAGCACCTCCTGGATGAACTTCTCCGCGCCGGCGAGTCCGTGGGTCTGCAGGACCGCATCGACCACCTCGGCTTCCGTGATCACCCGGTGGCGCAGGTAGGGGGAGAGCCGCGAGACGGCGGTGGGTTCTCCAGGTCCCGGGTCCAGGTTGCGCCCCTCCGAATAGGCGCGCCCTGCCGCCGGGACAAAGCCGGCGAGGCGCTCCAGGGCGGCCTGGCGGGTCGGCGGGAACATCCCGGGTTCTGGCACGGCCTTCCTCTGTCCCCACGTCGTCGCGGGGCGGCCTCCGCCTGTCCCCATGCCGGCCATATGTCGCTGCGCCTCAGGCGAGGGAAGGGGGCGCCTTCGGATGAAGTCGAGGCAGTCCGCCGATTTCCCCCGCCGCCGCGCCGATCGCTTCGGCCAGGGCCGGGACCTCGGCGTCCCCGACGGTCCGCATCTCGAGGAGCACCCGGTCCTGTTCGATACGTCCCAGCACGCGGGTCGGGCCGGTGCGCAGGCGCAGGGCCAGGTCCTCGGCGCCCAGCCTCTCGCAGGTCAGGGCCAGGGCCCGGCCGGCCAGGGGACGCATGGGCAGGGCTCCGCCCCCGGCGAAGCCTTCGGTTGCGATGACCTCGGCGGAAAGCCCTGACAGGCCTTCGATCCGCGCAAGCAGGTCCCGGGCGCGGGCGTCCAGGGCCTGGGCGTCCTGGGCCAGGCTCCGCAGGACGGGGATCCGGGCGAAGGGGTCCGAGGGCGGGCGGTAGAGCCGCAGGGTGGCCGCCAGGGCCGCCGCCGAC
>JADBZH010000122.1 GCA_020402585.1 Phenylobacterium sp.
CCGGCTGGATGCGGCCCTCGTCTTCGAAGAGCTGAGCCGGGGCGATGTGTCCGTGGCGGCCTACATCTCCATCCACAACATGGTCTCGTGGATGATCGACCGGTTCGGGGATGACGCCCAGCGCCACCGCTGGCTGCCCCGGCTGGCCACCATGGAGTGGCTCTCCAGCTATTGCCTGACCGAGCCGGGCGCCGGGTCCGACGCCGCCTCCCTCTCCACCCGCGCCGTGCGCGACGGCGACGACTATGTGCTGACGGGCGCCAAGGCCTTCATCTCCGGGGCGGGGACCTCGGATCTCTATCTCGTCATGGCCCGCACCGGGGAGGGCGGCGCCCGGGGCGTCTCGGCCTTCGTCGTCGAGGCGGGAACCCCCGGCCTGTCCTTCGGGGCCCAGGAGCGCAAGATGGGCTGGAACGCCCAGCCCACCGCCATGGTCCACTTCGACGGGGTGCGGGTGCCGGCCGCCCACCGGATCGGCGCCGAAGGCGAGGGCTTCCGCTTCGCCATGGCCGGCCTCGACGGCGGGCGCATCAACATCGCCGCCTGCTCCCTGGGGGGTGCGGGCCTGGCCCTCGACACCGCCCGGGCCCACCTGGCCGCCCGGCGCCAGTTCGGCCGGCCCCTGGCCGACTTCCAGGCCCTGCAGTTCCGCCTCGCCGACATGGCCACCGAGCTGGAGGCCGCCCGCCTGATGGTGCGCCGCGCCGCCCACGCCCTGGACGCCGGCGACCCTGACGCCACCCTCTACTGCGCCATGGCCAAGCGCTTCGCCACCGACGGCGGGTTCGAGGTCGCCAACCAGGCCCTCCAGCTGCATGGCGGCTATGGCTATCTTCGGGACTATCCGCTGGAGCGGATCGTGCGCGACCTGCGCGTCCACCAGATTTTGGAAGGCACGAACGAGATCATGCGGGTGATCATCAGCCGGGAGCTGCTGGGACGATGAGCGAGACGGTGATCCCCCGGGTCGAGGGGCGGGTAGGGCGGCTGACCCTGAACCGGCCGGAGGCGCTGCACGCCCTGACGACGCAGATGTGTTCGACCTGCACGACGGCCCTTACGGCCTGGCGGGACGATCCGGCTGTGGAGGCGGTGCTGATCGACCATTCCGGCGCGCGCGGCTTCTGCGCCGGGGGCGATATCCGCATGCTGGCCGAGAGCGGCGCCGCCGACGGCGCGGAGGCCCGGGAGTTCTTTTTCATTGAGTACCGGCTGAACCACCTGCTGTTCACCTTTCCCAAGCCGATCGTGGCCTTCATGGACGGGGTGACGATGGGGGGAGGGGTCGGCCTGTCGGCGCCCGCCCGGTTCCGGATCGCCACCGAGCGCACGACCTTCGCCATGCCCGAAACCGGCATCGGCCTCTTCCCGGACGTCGGCGGGGGGTGGTTCCTGCCCCGGTTGCCGGGGCGGATCGGCCTCTGGCTCGCCCTGACCGGAGCCCGGATCAAGGCCGCCGACTGCCTCCACGCGGGCCTGGCGACACACCATGTGACCTCCGAACGCCTCCCCGAACTGAAGGCGGAGATCTCTGAAAATCCCAGTGATATCGAAGCCCTGCTGGCGAAATATCATGTCGATCCGGGCCCCGCGCCCCTGCTCGCGCACCGCGCCGAGCTCGACGCCGCCTTCGGTCTGGGCTCGGTGGAGGCCATCCTCGCGGCCCTGGACGCCGGCTCCAACTGGGCCCAGGCCCAGGCCGCCGCCCTGCGCACCAAGTCGCCCCAGACCCTGAAGGTCGCCTTCCGCCAGCTGGCCCTCGGCGCCGCCGCCCCGGACTTCGCCGCCAACATGGAGCTGGAGTACCGGATCGGCGCCCGCGTCGTGCAGCGCCACGACTTCCTCGAGGGCGTCCGGGCCGTGATCGTCGACAAGGACAACGCCCCGAAGTGGAACCCGGCCCGGCTGGAGGATGTCGGCGAGGACCTGCTCGACGCCATCTTCGCCCCCCTGCCGGCGGACCAGGCATGGTCGCCCCTGGAAAGGACCCCTCAATGACCCGCATCGCCTTCATCGGCCTCGGAAACATGGGCGGGGGCATGGCCGCCCGGCTCGTCGGCGCGGGCCATGAGGTCACCGCCTTCGACCTCTCCGCCGCCGCCCTGGAGCGCGCTGAGGCGCGCGGCTGCACCCCCGCCGCCAGCGCCCGCGACGCCGTCGCCGGCGCGGAGGCGGTGATCACCATGCTGCCCGCCGGCCCTCATGTCCGGGCGGTCTATGCGGCGGACGTCCTGGGCGTCGCCCCCGCCGGCGCCCTGCTGATCGACGGCTCCACCATCGACGTGGAGAGCGCCCGGCACGTGGCCGGGGAGGCTGCCGCCGCAGGCTATGTCTTCGCCGACGCCCCCGTCTCCGGCGGCACCGCGGGCGCCGAAGCCGGGACCCTGGCCTTCATGGTCGGCTGCGACGAAGCCGCCTTCGCCCGGATCGAGGCCCTGCTGGCGCCCATGGCCCGGGCCGTCCTGAGGGCCGGCGACCACGGGGCGGGGCAGGCGGCCAAGATCTGCAACAACATGCTGCTGGGCATCTCGATGATCGGCGCCTGCGAGGCCTTCGCCCTGGCCGAACGGCTGGGCCTGGAGGCGGACAGGTTCTTCGACATCGCCTCGAAGTCCTCGGGCCAGTGCTGGTCCCTGACCAGCTATTCGCCCTGGCCGGGGCTGGTGGAGACGGCGCCGTCGAACCGGGACTACGAGGGCGGCTTCGCCGTCGCCATGATGCTGAAGGACCTCAAGCTCGCCCAGGCCGCCGCCGCCGCCAGCGGCGCCTCAACGCCGCTGGGCGGCCAGGCAGAAGCCCTCTACGCGCTCTGGGAACGCCAAGGAAACGGCGGCCGGGACTTCTCCTCCATGCTGCAATTCCTGCGCGGCGAGACTTGAGTTTCCGGGACCGCCGCCCGATTTGACCTGGATCATGACGCCAGCGTCAGGTTGGCTGGACATTAAGCGGGCCGGGGTGCAAAAGTCCGGCCGTTTTCGTTGGGTTTTTCGGTCCGGGTCCTCGCCCGGTCCGCTGGGATCAGAGCCATGGATTACAAGGCCGCCTTCGCTGACGCGCTGGACAAGGTCCGGGCCGAGGGACGCTACCGGGTCTTCGCCGACCTGAAGCGCCATCGCGGCCGGTTCCCGAACGCCACCTGGACCCGGCCCGACGGCTCGACCTCCGAGGTCGTGGTCTGGTGCTCGAACGACTATCTGGCCCAGGGCGAGAACCCGGTGGTGCTGGACGCCATGAAGTCGGCCATCGACGAGGCCGGCGCCGGCTCGGGCGGCACCCGGAACATCTCCGGGACCACCCGCTATCATGTGGAGCTGGAGCTCGAACTGGCCGACCTGCACGGCAAGGAATCCGCCCTGCTGTTCACGTCGGGCTACGTCTCGAATGAAGCGTCCCTGTCGACCCTCTACAAGATCCTGCCCGGTCTGATCGTCTTCTCGGATGCGCTGAACCACAACTCGATGATCTCGGGCATCCGGGGCGGCCGGGGTCCCCGGCACGTCTTCCGGCACAACGACCTGGCCCATCTCGAGGAACTGTTGGCCGCCGCCGATCCGGCCGCGCCAAAGCTGATCGCCTTCGAGAGCGTCTATTCGATGGACGGCGACATCGCCGACATCCGCGGCACCGTGGCCCTGGCGAAGAAGTACGGCGCCATGACCTACATCGATGAGGTCCACGCCGTGGGCATGTACGGCCCGCACGGCGCCGGAGTCTGTGAGCGCGATGGCGTCATGGCCGACATCGACATCATCGAGGGCACCCTGGGCAAAGCCTTCGGCGTGATGGGCGGGTACATCGCGGCCGACGCCGTGATCGTCGACGCCATTCGGTCCTACGCCGACGGGTTCATCTTCACCACCTCGGTCCCGCCGGCCGTCGCCGCCGGCGCCGTGGCCTCGATCCGCTGGCTCAAGGCGCACAACGAGGTCCGGGTGGCGCACCAGGAGCGCGCCGCCGCCCTGAAGGCCCGCATGGAGGCCGCCGGCCTGCCGGTCATGCCCTCGGTCAGCCATATCGTTCCGGTTCTGGTGGGCGATCCGGTCCACTGCAAGCTGATCTCCGACATCCTGCTGGAAGAGCACGGGGTCTATGTCCAGCCGATCAACTATCCGACCGTGCCCCGCGGCACCGAGCGGCTGCGCTTTACCCCCAGCCCGGCCCACTCGGACGAGATGATGGATCACCTGGTCCGCGCCCTGGAGAAGCTTTGGGTCCGCTGCAATATCCAGCGGGTTGGCGGCCAGGCGGCCTGACGGCCCCTACTTTTCGGGTCTTGACCCTGCGTCGGCGGTTTCGCCCGCCGCACGGAGGCTGTAAACAGCCCGCGTTCGGTCGCGCCGAATCCTCAGGACAGGCCTCATGATCACACAATCCCTCGCCGCCGGCGTCCCGGCCGGTTTCTTCTCGGCATCCGTTGCGGACTCCGACCCCGCCCTCGGTGCGGTGATCTCGGGTGAACTCCGGCGCCAGCAGGACCAGATCGAGCTGATCGCCTCGGAGAACATCGTCTCCCGGGCCGTGCTCGAGACGCAGGGGTCGGTGCTGACGAACAAGTACGCCGAGGGCTATCCCGGCAAGCGCTACTACGGCGGCTGCGAAGTGGTGGACGAGGCCGAGGTCCTGGCCATCGAGCGGGCCAAGGCCCTGTTCGGTTGCGAATACGCCAACGTCCAGCCGCATTCGGGCAGCCAGGCCAACCAGGCGGTCTTCATGGCCACCCTGACGCCCGGCGACACCTTCATGGGCATGGACCTGGCCGCCGGCGGTCACCTGACCCACGGCAAGAGCGTCAACCAGTCCGGCAAGTGGTTCCGGCCGGTGTCCTATGCGGTGCGCCCTCAGGATCACCTGATCGACTATGATCAGGCCGCCGAGCTGGCCCTGGCCGAGAAGCCCAAGGTGATCATCGCCGGCGGCTCGGCCTATTCCCGGCACATCGATTTCGTCCGCTTCCGCGAGATCGCAGACTCTGTCGGCGCCCTCCTTATGGCCGATATCGCCCACTATGCGGGGCTGGTGGCTGGCGGGGTCTATCCCAATCCCTTCCCGCACGCCCATGTGGTGACCACCACGACCCACAAGACCCTGCGCGGTCCGCGCGGCGGCCTGATCCTGACCAATGACAAGAAGCTGGCGAAGAAGCTGGACTCGGCGGTCTTCCCGGGGCTCCAGGGCGGACCCCTGATGCACGTGATCGCCGCCAAGGCCGTGGCCTTTGGCGAGGCCCTGCGGCCCGAGTTCAAGGCCTATGCCCGCCAGGTGATCGACAACGCCCGGGCCCTGGCCGACAGCCTGCAGGAGGCCGGCTTCCGGATCGTCTCGAACGGAACGGACAGCCACCTGATGCTGGTGGACCTGACGCCCAAGGGGGTCAGCGGCGCCGACGCCGAGATCGCCCTGGAGCGGGCCGGCATCACGACCAACAAGAACGGCATTCCGTTCGATCCGCTTCCGCCCGTCCAGACTTCGGGAATCCGGGTCGGCACCCCCGCCGGGACGACGCGCGGCTTTGGCGAGGCCGAGTTCCGGCAGGTCGGCCGCTGGATCGGCGAGGTGCTGGATGGCGTGGCCGCTGGGGGCGACAATTCCGCCGTCGAGGCGCGGGTCCGCGGTGAGGTCCTGACGCTGACGAAACGCTTTCCCATCTACGGCTGAGGCCTCTAATAGGGGTTGGCCCAGCCGGGAGGGGCCAGATCATGCGTTGCCCGTTCTGCGGACACCCTGAGAGCCAGGTGAAGGACAGCCGCCCGTCGGATGACGGCGCGGCGATCCGTCGTCGCCGGTCATGCCCGGAGTGTAACGGCCGCTTCACGACCTTCGAGCGCGTCCAGCTGCGTGAGATCACCATCCTCAAGCGGTCGGGGCGGCGGACGCCCTTCGATCGGGACAAGCTGGCGCGTTCCATCACCATCGCCACCCGAAAGCGCCCCATCGAGCCCGAACGGATCGAGCGCATGATCTCCCAGATCGTCCGCCAGCTGGAGAGCCTGGGCGAGACCGAGCTGCCATCCTCTGTGGTCGGCGAGATGGTCATGAAGCAGCTCAAGGCCCTCGATGACGTGGCCTATGTCCGCTACGCCTCGGTCTATCGCGACTTCCGGGAGGCGGCCGAGTTTGCGACCTTCCTGGGACGCGAGGGCCTGAGCGAGAACGGCGAGGATGACCGCTAGCCGGATCACGCTGAAGCTCGCGACGAGCCTCGACGGGCGGATCGCGACGGCGTCCGGCGAGAGCCGCTGGATCACCGGCGAGGCGGCGCGCGCCGAGGTGCATCGGCTGAGGGCCGACCACCAGGCCGTGATCGTGGGGATCGAAACCGCGCTTGCAGATGATCCGGAGCTCACGGTCCGGCTGGATGGCTATTCCGGACCTCAGCCGGCCCGGGTGGTTCTGGACACCCGCCAGAGGCTCCCACCGGGTTCGCGCCTAGCCCGGACGGCGGGAGACCTTCCCACCTACCTCGTCTCGGCCGGACCCGCCGACCCGGCCCTGTCCCGCCTCGGGGTGAGAGTCCTGTCCCCCGGGCCCGCTGGCGTTCGGCCGTCGCCATCCAGCGTCATCGCGGCCCTGAAGGCCGAGGGCCTGGAGTGCCTGTTCATTGAGGGCGGGGGCCAGGTCGCCGCGGCCTTCCTGTCGGCAGGCCTCGTGGACCGGCTCGTCTGGTTCCGGGCGCCCCTGGTCCTGGGCGCCCGGGGTCGACCGGCTGTCGGCGATCTGCCAATGGAGGCCCTGTCGGAGGCGCCCCGCTTCCGCCGGACGGGCGTCACCGAGTTCGGCCCCGACCTTTGCGAGACCTACGAAAGGACCTGATGTTCACCGGGATCGTCACAGACATCGGAATCGTTCGGGCGGTTCGCGACACCAACCGGGACCTCCGCTTCGAGATCGCGACGGCCTATGACCTGACCTCGGTCGACATCGGCGCCTCGATCAGCCACTCGGGCTGCTGCCTTACGGTGGTGGAGAAGGGCCCGGACTGGTTTGCAGTGGAGGTCTCGGGAGAGACCCTGGCCCTGACCCACCTGGGCGACTGGGGCGTCGGCCGGCGCGTCAATCTCGAACGCGCCGCCAAGGTGGGCGACGAACTGGGCGGTCACATCGTCTCCGGGCATGTGGACGGGATCGGTGAGGTCCTTTCGATCACCCCGGAGGGCGGTTCGCGCCGGGTCCGCTTCCGCGCCCCGCGTCCGCTGCATAGGTTCATCGCGCCCAAGGGCTCCATCACAGTCGATGGCGTCTCCCTGACGGTCAACGAGGTCGAGGACGATCTCTTTGGCGTCAACCTGATCCCCCATACCTGGGATGTCACGACCCTCGGCGACCTCGCGCCCGGCATGCGGGTCAACCTCGAGATTGACATGCTGGCCCGCTATCTCGCCCGCTGGCGGGAAACGGCCTAAGCTGAAGCCTTCAAGGAACCCAGAATGACCCCGCAAAAGCTGCGCCTCCTCATCGTCGAAGCCCGATTCTACGACGATCTCGCCGACGAGCTCCTGAAGGGCGCCGCCGACGTCCTTTCAGCCCACGGGGCCGAGTTCGACGTGGTGAGCGTTCCCGGAGCCCTCGAGATTCCTGGGGCGATCGCCCTCGCGAACGAGGCGCGCCTTTCGCCAGCGGGGGTCAGCTATGATGGCTATGTGGCCCTCGGCACTGTGATCCGGGGCGAAACCTACCACTTCGAAATCGTCTCGAATGAGAGCGCACGGGGCCTGATGGACCTGACCGTCCGGCAGGGTGTCTGCCTGGGCAACGGCATCCTGACCGTCGAGGACGAGGACCAGGCCTGGGAGCGAGCCCGGGTCAGGGAGGGCGACAAGGGCGGCGGCGCCGCAAGGGCCGCCCTGGACATGATCTCCCTGCGTCGACGGTTCCTGGGTCAGGACCGGTAATGTCCGCGTCTCACCAGGCCCGCTCCGTCGCGCGTCTGGCCGCCGTCCAGGCCCTCTACCAGATGGAGGTGTCCGGAACGGGCGTGGAGGCGGTCGTCCGCGAGTTCTCTGATCATCGGTTCGACCGCGCGATCGGGGGCGAGGACGGGGAAGCTCTGGCGGCGGCGGATGAGGCCTTCTTCGCCGAGCTGGTCCGGGGGGTGGTTGCAGAGCAGAGGCGCATCGATCCGTCCATCGCCCAGAGGCTGGCCCAGGGCTGGCGCCTGGAGCGGCTTGACGCCACCGTGCGGGCCATCCTGCGGGCCGGCGCGTTTGAACTGGCCCATCGCCCGGACGTGCCCGTGGAGGTGGTGATCAACGAATACGTCGACCTGGCCCGGTCCTTCTTCGAGGGGCCCGAACCCGGGTTTGTGAACGCCGCCCTCGACGGACTGGCCAGGGATGTCCGGGCCTGATCCCCGCAGCGCGCCGGATGAATTCGGCCAGATCGCCGAGCTCTTCCGGCCCCTGACCCGCGGCGAGCCCGGGGCCTTCGACCTCCTGGATGACGCCGCGGTCATAACCTCGCAGGCCGGGAGCGACCTGGTGGTGACCCAGGACGCCGTTGTCGAGGGCGTCCACTTTCCCGCCGGTGAGGCGCCTGAGGACGTGGCCGCCCGCTTCTTCCGGGTCAACCTGTCCGACCTTGCAGCCAAGGGCGCAGAGCCCTTCGCCTGGCTCCAGACCCTCGCCTGGTCGCCGGAATGGCCGCTGGAGCGCCGGCGCGGCTTCGCCAGGGGGCTGGCGCAGGAGGCCGCGAGCTTTGGCCTGACCCTGCTGGGCGGCGACACCGTCTCGACCCCCGGCCCCTTCATGGCGTCTGGAACCTTCCTGGGCCGCTGCCCGCCGGGAGGCGTCATTCGCCGTGCAGGGGCCCGACCCGGCGACCTCCTTCTGGCGTCCGGCCCGATCGGCGACGGGTGGCTGGGTCTGCAGGCGGTGACCGGTGCTCTTCAGGACCCCACCGGGGCCCTGGCGCGGAAATTCCGCCGACCTGAACCCCGGCTGGATCTCCGGGACCTCCTGCGGACCTGCGCCCGTGCCGCAGCGGACATCTCGGACGGGCTGATCGCCGACGCGCGTCACCTGGCCGCCGCGTCAGGCTGCGGTGTCCGCCTGGCGCTTGAGCGGGTTCCGCTCTCGGCCTCGGGCTCAGCCTGGCTCGCTCAG
This sequence comes from Phenylobacterium sp., assembly GCA_020402585.1. Lineage (GTDB taxonomy): Bacteria > Pseudomonadota > Alphaproteobacteria > Caulobacterales > Caulobacteraceae > Phenylobacterium. The sequence goes on from JADBZH010000122.1 coordinate 9,099, forward strand.
GCTCCGGACGAGGCGGGTGCGCGGATCGCGCTGGCTTCCGGCGGCGACGACTACGAGATCGTGCTGGCGGCGGCCCCGGCGCATCGCTCGGTCCTGGAGGCGGCGGGGTGTACGGTGGTGGGGGCCTTTGTTGACGGTTCCTCCGAGGTGTTGCTGAATGGCCGAGCCTTGGAGGCGGGCCCGGGAGGCTGGCGTCATGGCTGAAACCCCCTGGGCCGACGGGCGGGAGGTCGATCCAGGAGAACATGGACGGGCGGGTTCATCGCCCCGATGAGAGTGAACATGCCTCGAGGTCTTTTCTTCCTGCTCCTGATCCTCCTGATTCCGCCCGGCACGCCCGCCTATGCCGCGGGTGAGAAGAAGCCGGCCGCCAGCGGAGACACTGATGTCAACCTGAGGCTCGACCTTTCCGGGATGGGTCTTCCGATCCTGCGGGAAGGGCGGGTCGTGAACTTTGTCTTCATCCGCGCCCGGATCGTCCTGAAGCCCGGAATGACCCGGCCGGACATCGAGGCCCGGGAGCCCTTCATCCGCGAAGCCCTCGTCCGCTCCGCCTACCGGTCGCCGCTCAACGCTCCCAACGACTTCATGGCTGTGGACCCCAAGGTCTTCGACGCCATGCTCCTGCGGGAGGCCAGGGCGGTCTTCGGCGCCAAGAATGTCAGCTCCGCCACTCTGAGGGACCAGAAGGCCCAGAAGCTGGTCTATGCGCCGCCCGCGGGGACGGGGAAATCCACGCCGCCAATCCGACCCTGAGATTGCTCCGGGACCTTTTGCACCCGGTTGCGAAAGAGGCTCCGTACGCCCGGACTCGAACAGTCGTTGCATGCCGGGCCGAGGTTTGGCAGTTTCGCCCGTCTTTCGGCGGGCGCAGACTCGGTTGCGCCGTCGTGTCGGGAAAACAAAGGGAGACGAACGCCGGGGGTGTGGAGCTGTTTCACCTCCGTCGGTCTCCGCGCAGTCTTTGAAGGGGCGCTTCAACCATGAACTACATCATGCTGGCGATCTTGGCCGGCCTCCTTGCGGTGCTCTACGGCGCCGTCCAGACGGCTTCGCTCATGCGGGCCTCGCCTGGGAATGCACGTATGCAGGAGATCGCCGCAGCGATCCAGGAAGGTGCTCAGGCCTACCTGAACCGTCAGTACACCGCGATCGCCATCGTCGGCGCCGTGATCTTCCTGGGGCTCTTTCCGCTGCTCGGCAGCCTGGCGGCCTTTGGCTTCCTGATCGGCGCAGTCCTCTCCGGCGTGGCCGGCTTCGTGGGCATGCTGATCTCTGTGCGCGCCAATGTGCGGACCGCCCAGGCGGCCTCCGAGGGGCTGGCGCAGGGCCTGTCGATGGCCTTCCGTGCAGGCGCCATCACCGGCATGCTGGTGGCCGGCTTCGCCCTCCTGGGCGTGGCGGGCTACTTCTATGTCCTGACCGGGCCCATGGGTCTGGCCCACGATGACCGTCACGTCATCGACGCCCTGGTGGCGCTGGGCTTCGGCGCCTCGCTGATCTCGATCTTCGCGCGTCTGGGCGGCGGCATCTTCACCAAGGGCGCCGACGTCGGCGGCGACATGGTGGGCAAGGTCGAGGCCGGCATCCCCGAGGATGATCCGCGCAACGCCGCCACCATCGCGGACAATGTGGGCGACAATGTCGGCGACTGCGCCGGCATGGCCGCGGACCTGTTCGAGACCTACGCCGTCACCACCGTGGCGACCATGGTCCTGGCCGCCATCTTCTTCGGGGCTGGCGCCCTGAACCTGATGCTCCTGCCGCTGGTCATCTGCGCGGTCTGCATCGTGACCTCCATCCTCGGCACCTTCGCGGTCCGTCTGGGTCGGTCGCAGAACATCATGGGCGCCCTCTACCAGGGCCTCATCGTCACCGGCATCCTGTCCATCGGCGCGATCTGGTGGGCGGTTCACGCCCTTGTCCCGGCGCCTGTCACCACCAACAGCGGCCTGATCATCGACGCCCAGTCCCTGTTCCTGTGCGGCCTCGTCGGCCTCGTGGTGACCGCCCTTATTGTGGTGATCACCGAGTACTACACGGGGACGGGCTTCCGGCCTGTGAAGTCCGTGGCCAAGGCCTCGGTCTCCGGTCACGGCACCAATGTGATCCAGGGCCTCGCCATGAGCCTGGAGTCCACGGCGGCTCCGGCCATCGTCATCATCGGCGGCATCATGATCACCTTCGGCCTGGCGGGCCTCTACGGCATCGCCATCGCCACCACCGCCATGCTTGGTGTTGCGGGCTTCATCGTCGCCCTCGACGCCTTCGGCCCGGTCACGGACAACGCCGGCGGCATCGCCGAGATGGCGGGCCTGCCCCCGGAAGTGCGCGTGACCACCGACGCCCTCGACGCAGTCGGCAACACCACCAAGGCGGTCACCAAGGGCTACGCCATCGGGTCGGCCGGCCTGGGCGCCCTGGTGCTCTTTGCGGCCTACACCGAGGACCTCAAGTTCTTCTCGGCGGAAGCCAAGCCGGGCTCGTTCTTCGAGGGCCTGGGTGTCGTCGCCTTTGACCTCACAAACCCCTACGTGGTGGTCGGCCTGCTGTTCGGCGGCCTGCTGCCCTTCCTGTTCGGCGGCATGTCCATGACCGCCGTCGGTCGGGCGGCGGAGTCGGTGGTGGAGGAAGTCCGCCGCCAGTTCCGTGAGAACCCGGGCATCATGACCGGAGAGGTCAAGCCGGAGTACGGTCGTGCGGTCAGCATCCTGACCAACGCCGCCATCCGCGAAATGATCGTTCCCTCGCTCCTGCCGGTGGTTTCCCCGGTCGCCCTGTTCTTCATCATCACCGCCGTGGCGGGCAAGGCCAATGGCTTCGCCTCCCTGGGCGCCATGCTGATGGGCGTGATCGTGACCGGCCTCTTCGTGGCCATCTCGATGACCTCCGGCGGCGGCGCCTGGGACAACGCCAAGAAGCTGATCGAAGAAGGCCATTACGGCGGCAAGGGTTCGGAGGCTCACAAGGCCGCCGTGACCGGCGACACCGTCGGCGACCCCTACAAGGACACGGCGGGTCCCGCCGTGAACCCGATGATCAAGATCACCAACATCGTGGCCCTGCTGCTGCTGGCGATCCTGCACTCGGTGGGCTGAGACCCCGGCGGGTCTCAGGATCCGCCGCCCAGCTCCAGAACGGAAAACGCCCCGGGATCACTCCCGGGGCGTTCTTCGTTGGAAGGTCAGGTGACGCGTCCCTGGGCCTGTGCGGACATCAGCCGCCCGGGCAGGGTCAAAGGGTGGTCAACGCCGGTCGCCGGGGCGAGATCCCGGGACACCCTCTTCTTCCCGCGGCAACAGGCCGCCGGCGCCGATGGAGCCGATCAGCTGCTCGAGGACCGTGAGTTCACGTCCCCGGGTCGGCGTCTCACGGCCGTTGAAGGCGATGACCTTGCCGTCCGCGAGGGTGAGGTTGTCGACCGTCTTCACCGCCTCGGTCTCCTGGTCGAAGGTGATGACGGTGATGTCGCGCCGGGTGACGACCGGACGCGTGAAGGCGACGGTCTCCTTGATCTGGTTCATGTAGATCCAGACATTGGGGTCGAAGGCCGAGACAGAGGATGGGGACCCCAGCCGGCCCCTGACGGTGGCCTTGTTGTCCTCTCCGGGTTTCACGTCCCTTGGGTTGGCCTCGATGGCCTGGAAGCCGGAATAAGAGGAGATCGGCGCACAGGCGCCGGTCAGGGCGGCTCCCGCGAGAAGGACGGCGAAGGCGGCGCGTTTCAGCATCGGGTCTGCGTTTCCTGTGTCCGGGCTTTGACCTAACGCTCGCCGCCCCTTACTGCAATGCCGCCATTAGCCGCGCGTCGCGGCGAAATCGAGGCCATGATGCGACTCTTTCGTAAGCGACCTGCCGCCGAAGCCGGCCGCCGGCTCTACGCCGCCTGTGTCAGCCAGGCCCGGACGCCTGAATTGTATGGAGAGCTGGCGACCCCCGATACGATCGAAGGGCGTTTCGAGCACTACAGCCTGCATGTCATCCTAGTGATGGACCGACTTGTGCGGCAGGGAGAGGAGGCTGCCGAGGTCTCACAGGGCCTCTTCGACGCCTACATCCGGGCCCTGGATGACGCGCTTCGTGAGATGGGGGTGGGCGACCTCTCGGTCGGGAAGAAGATGCGCCGGATTGGCGAGGCCCTCTATGGCCGGCTGATGAACTATGAGGCGGCCTTCACCGGGCAGGAGGGCGCGGACTCCCTTGAGACCATCCTCTCCAGGACAGTCTACGACGGGGTTGTAGATCCCCCGCTGGCCGGCATGGCCGCCTATGTCCTGAGGCAAAGGGCGCATCTGGCCGAGGTGAAACTGCAGGACCTCCTGGCTGGGACCATGACATGGGCGGTGAGATGACCGTCGAGGGGACAGTCCGTCTCGGTGACCTTGCTGCAGGACCCGTCCGGCGGCGCCTGACGCCAGACGCCGGGGCCCGCGCCGCAATCGCCAAGAGGTTGGGGCTTGAGGCCCTGCCTGAACTGGTGGCTGACCTGGAGGTCCGGCCCTGGATGGATGGCTGCCAGGTCCTCGGGCGGTTCGAGGGGGAGGTCACTCAGGTCTGTGGGGTCAGCCTGGAGCCCTTCAGCCAGCCTTTGTCGGGTGAGGTTGATCTGCGTCTTGCACCGGAGGGTAGTCCGAACCTGCCTGAGGAACCGATGATCAGCGGCGAGATCGAGGTTTCACTCGACACCCCTGATCCGCCTGAGCGCCTCGAGGGAGAGACGGTCGACCTGATGGCCATCCTCGCTGAGCACCTCGCCCTGGCGATTGATCCCTTTCCCAGGCGACCGGACGCCGTCTTTGAGTGGTCCGCCCCGACCGAGGAGACCTCACCCTTCGCCGCCCTTCGGGCGCTGAAGAAGCCGACAGAGTGAGGCTGGATGCGCGGCTCATTTGCATGCCGGTCGGCGGCCTGTATCCTCGCGCCCTGCGCAGTTAGGGGCGGTTGAGTCTTTTGGCGGCTTCCAGTGTCATTTCGATCGACGCCATGGGCGGTGATCTCGGCGTATCCGCCACGGTGCCGGGGCTGGTTCTCGCCCTGAAGCATCTGCCTGAGGGCGTGCGCTTTCTGCTTCATGGGGACCAGGCTGTGATCGGCCCTGAGCTGGCGAGGTCCCCGGAACTGGCCCGGCGCAGCGAGGTTCGGCACACCGACAAGGTGATCGCCTCTGATGAGAAGCCCGCCTCCGCGGTCCGAAGGGGCAAGGGCGCCTCCATGTGGAACGCCCTGGAGTCGGTGAAGGCCGGCGAGGCCGCCGCCGCGGTGTCCAGCGGAAGTACGGGAAGCCTGATGGCGATCGCCCGCCTCGTCCTGCGGATGAGCGTACCCATGGAACGCCCCCCCCTGGTGGTGCCCTGGCCGGGCCTCAAGGGGGTGACAACGTTCCTGGACGCCGGGGCCAATATTGAATGTGACGCCGAGCGTCTCGTGGAGTTCGCCATCCTTGGCGAGGCCTATCACCGGGTCGCCTATGGGGTGGATCGGCCCCGGGTGGGCATCCTGAACGTGGGATCCGAGGATATGAAGGGCCACGAGGCCGTCCAGCAGGCGCATGCCCTCCTGCGCAGTGGACGGCTGGACATCGCCTATCACGGCTTTGTCGAGGGCGACGATCTCTCGACCAACCTGGTGGATGTGGTGGTGACGGATGGGTTCACCGGGAATGTGGCCCTGAAGACCGGGGAGGGCGCCGCCCGGTACATCACCGAGGAGCTCCGGTCGGCCCTGACCTCAAGCCTGGCCGCCAAGGTCGCCGCCCTGTTGGCGCGGCCCGCCCTGCGTCGCTTCAAGGCCCGCATCACCCCGACGCCCGCGGCGCCGTTGCTCGGCCTCAACGGGCTCGTGCTCAAGTGCCATGGGAGCGCGGACGCCAAGGACTTCGGTCGCTCGGTGGGTCTCGCCGTGGATCTCGCGGGCAGCGATCTCATGAGCCAGATCCAGCGCAACATGTCTCGGCTGGTGGATGGCCCGCTGGGAGACCCGGCGTGATCCGCAGCGTCGTCACCGGGGTCGGTGGATATCTCCCTGAGGAGATCCTGACCAACGCGGATCTGGCGCGGTTTGTCGACACCTCCGACGAATGGATCCGTGAGCGCACCGGTATTCACCAGAGGCACAGGGCTGCGCCAGATCAGGCGGTGTCCGACCTGGCGGTCGAGGCGGCGCGGAATGCCCTCGAGGCGGCGGGCCGGTCCCCCGCCGAGGTGGATATGATCATCGTGGCCACCACCACCCCGGACCTCACCTTTCCGGCGGTCGCCACCATCGTGCAGCACAAGCTGGGCTGCCCTGTGGGCGTGGCCTTCGACGTCCAGGCGGTGTGCTCGGGCTTCGTCTACGCCCTTTCCACGGCGGACGGCTTCGTCGCCCGGGGCCGCTCGAAGTGCGCCCTGGTCATTGGCGCAGAAACCATGACCCGCCTGATGGACTGGAGCGACCGCGGCACCTGCGTCCTGTTCGGCGATGGCGCCGGGGCGGTTGTCATGGAGCCTGGCGAGGGCAGGGGAGACGCCTCTGATCGGGGGCTGCTGGGCTTCGCCCTGCGCGCGGACGGATCCAAGCAGGACCTTCTGTATGTCGATGGCGGGGTCTCGACCAACGGCCAGATCGGGCATCTGCGAATGCAGGGCAGCCAGGTGTTCAAACATGCGGTGATCAACATCTCCGAGGCCGTCACGGCGGCGGCGCGGGACGCCGGGGTGGAGATCAGCGACGTGGACTGGTTCATTCCCCACCAGGCCAACCAGAGGATCCTGAACGGCGTCGCCAACCGGCTTGGCCTCGACGAGGCCAAGGTGATCTCAACCGTCGCCGAACACGCCAATACCTCTGCGGCCTCGATTCCCCTGGCCCTGGCCCAGGGCATCGCCGACGGTCGGATCCGCCCCGGCCAGCTTCTGCTGATGGAGGCCATGGGCGGCGGGCTGACCTGGGGCGCCTGCACCCTCAGGCTCTGACTGAGGACACCTCCCTCAAGATCAGTCTTGATGGGTCTGACTTTAAAGGCTTATCTGCGACCCGCCGTGCCCGTGCGGTGCAGCGACTCATCTCCGGCAGGGACCTCGCTCATGATTGGATCCACAGTGACCCGCGCGGATCTCGCCGAGGCTGTCCATGAAGAGGTCGGACTGACCCGCCAGGACTGTGCGGAACTCGTCGAACGCACCCTGGAGCTCACAGCCCAGGCCCTGGAGCGCGGGGAGCAGGTCAAGCTCTCCGGCTTTGGCGTCTTCCAGGTGCGGGCCAAGCGCGCCCGGATGGGCAGGAACCCCAAGACCGGTGAGCCGGCTGCCATTGAGCCCCGCCGGGTGATTGGCTTCCGGGCCAGCCAGGTGATGAAGGCGCGTATCGACCGCGCCCTCTCGAAATAGGCCGTGGCCAAGGGTCCCGAAGCCTTCCGGACGATTTCCGAAGCCGCCGAGGAGGTCGGGGTGCCGGCGCATGTCCTGCGCTTCTGGGAGACGCGCTTTTCCATCATCCGGCCGATGAAGCGGGCAGGCGGGCGCAGGTTCTACAGGCCGCAGGATGTCACCCTCCTGCGAACCCTCAGGGTGCTCCTCCATGACCAGGGGCGGTCGATCAAGGATGTCCAGCAGCTGAGCCGGTCGGAAGGGGTCCGGGCCCTCGGCGTGCTGGCTGGCGGCTTTCCCCATGTCACGGGAGACCGGTCGGTTCCTGCAGAGCCTGCGGCGCCACCGGCGATCGCAGCCCCGGGTAAGCCGGATGAGGCGGGCCTTCGGAGGCTGGCGGCGGCCCGTGACGATCTTCTGGCGGTCAAACGACGGCTCGACGCCCTGCTTTCCGGCTGACGTCGAAATCGCTTGCCCGTCAGGCGCAAGCCGCTAGAAGAACCGCTCGCCGATGTCGGAGCGTAGCGCAGCCTGGTAGCGCACTTGACTGGGGGTCAAGGGGTCGTGGGTTCGAATCCCGCCGCTCCGACCATCGGCCTACCTGCCCCGGTTCATCCAGGTCATCAGGGGCAGGAGGGGCAGGCCCCAGGCCAGGCCCGCCACAGCGAAGTAGACAAGCTTGATCATGGGGTCATCCGGAAGCCGGTCGGCTATGGCCGTCGCGGCCCAGACGTAACCGACCAGGAAGACCAGGATCGCAACGGACCCGATGAAACTGCGCAGGCGCGGGTGCATGGCCACGCCTATAGCCCGGTGGGCGCGGCGCGTCATCGAAAGATGGACGAAAGCCCAGCTTCCCGCTAGCAGGGGCTCATGAGTGCCTTGTCCGCTCCCGACCGCTCCAGGGCCGTCGCCGTCTGGCTTTTCGCCGTGGCCGCCCTCGTTTTGTTCATGGTGATCGTCGGGGGCGCGACCCGCCTGACGGGATCAGGACTTTCGATCACAGAATGGCGTCCCGTCACCGGAACCCTTCCGCCCCTGTCGGACGCCCAATGGGCAAAGGAATTCGAGCTCTACAAGTCGATCCCGCAGTACCAGCAGGTCAACCGGGGCATGTCCCTCGAGGCCTTCAAGTTCATCTACTGGTGGGAATGGGGGCATCGCTTCCTGGGACGCCTGGTCGGCCTGGCGTTCGCCTTACCTTTCGCCATCTTCCTGTTCCGCAGGCAGATACCCCAGAGGCTCATCGGGCGCTGCTGGGCGCTGTTCGCCCTCGGCGGGCTTCAGGGCGCCATCGGCTGGTGGATGGTGGCCAGCGGCCTGAGCGAGCGCATCACGGTGGCGCCGGAACGGCTGATGACCCACCTGGGCATGGCCTTCTTCCTTCTCGCGGCGCTTCTGTGGACCGGGCTCGAGGCCTGGAACGGGCCTTCGAGACGCCCGGCGCGAGGCCCCTGGCCAAAGGCCGCCCTTGCCCTGGCGGTGATGGTCTATGTCCAGATCCTGCTGGGCGCCCTGGTGGCCGGCAACGACGCCGGCTACGTGCTGACGGATTGGCCCCTCATGGACGGGCGCTGGTTCCCGGAGGGCTACGCGTCCTCGGCGCTGTGGTCGACGATCGCCCATTCCATCCCCGCCGTTCAGTTCAATCACCGGATCGGCGCCTACATCCTCTGCATCGGCGCCGCGATCCTGATCGCTGTTTGCCTGAGGACCCGGCAGGGTTCGCCCGGTCTGCGCACCATGGGCCTCGCCCTGGGCGTCGGAATCTTCAGCCAGGCGGCGCTTGGTGTCTGGACGCTGATCTCGGCGACACCGCTGTCCCTCGGTCTGGCCCATCAGGGCGCCGCGGCTGGCCTGCTGGGCCTGGCGACAGGCTTCCTCTGGATGGCCCGGCGCGCCTGATCTTGGTATTATAGTACCGCAGGTTATTTCTTTCCTATTTTCAATAGTTTAGTCGTTTTGGCGCGACTTGCGGTTGACAGCCATGCGACGCCTGTCGTATCCGCGCGCCTCACCCCCGGGCTCCGGCCCGTGTTCAACCGAATGGACCCGTTCCCATGCTGAAGACGACGGCTTCGCTGAAGCCCGCCGACGTCGAGAAGAAGTGGATCGTGATCGATGCCGAGAACGCCGTGGTCGGCCGCCTCGCATCCTTCATCGCCAACCGTCTCCGCGGCAAGCATCGCCCCGATTACACCCCGCACGTCGACTGCGGTGACTTCGTCGTCGTGGTCAATGCCGACAAGGTGCGTCTGACGGGGCGGAAGCTCCAGCAGAAGACCTATTACTGGCATACCGGCCATCCCGGCGGGATCAAGGAGCGCACCGCGGACAAGATCCTCGGCGGCCGCTTCCCCGAGCGCGTCCTCGAGAAGGCCGTGGAGCGCATGCTGCCCAAGGAGAGCCCGCTGGCCCGCAAGCAGATGACGCACCTGCGCATCTACGCCAGCGCGGATCATCCCCACGCCGCCCAAAACCCGGAGACCGTGGTCTTCGGCGACATGAACGCCAAGAACGTGCGGACCAAGTAAGCCGATGACCGACGCTCCCGCTCCCACAGGCTTCGAAGCCCTGCAAAGCCTCTCCACCCAAGCCGCCCCCCAGGCGGTGGTCCATGAGCGCAAGCTCGACGCCCAGGGCCGCGCCTACGCGACCGGCAAGCGCAAGAACGCGGTCGCCCGCGTATGGATCAAGCCCGGCAAGGGTCAGATCACCATCAATGGCCGCGACCAGGGCGTGTACTTCGCCCGCCCGGTTCTGCGCATGATGATCGCCCAGCCCCTCGAGGTCACGAACCGCTCCGGCCAGTTCGACGTGCTGGTCTCGGTGGCCGGCTCCGGCCTCTCCGGTCAGGCCGGCGCGATCCGCCATGGCATCTCCAAGGCCCTGACCTATTTCGAGCCCGAGCTGCGTTCGGTCCTGAAGCCGCACGGCTTCCTGACCCGCGACAGCCGGGTGGTCGAGCGCAAGAAGTACGGCAAGGCCAAGGCCCGCCGCAGCTTCCAGTTCTCGAAGCGCTAGACTCCTTCCGCCCAATCCGGGCCGGGATTTTCAGGGGGCCGCCAGGAATGGCGGCCCCTTTTCGTTGCGCCTCTGGCCGCCTATCTGGCGGGATCTAGGCGGGGGATCGGCGTGTTCACGACCGAGCGACTCATCCTTCGCCCGCCGCGTGCGTCCGACCTGGAGGACATTCACGCGCTCTTCTCCGACGATGAGGCCCTGACCTACTGGTCGTCCGGCCGGCACTTTTCCCTGGAGGAGACGAGGATATGGCTCCAGCCCCTGCTGGAGGACCCGGCCTCCGCGCCCTACGACTTCTCTATCGAGATGGGTGGGCGGATCGTCGGCAAGATGGGGTGCTGGCGGGTTCCTGAGCTCGGCTTCATCCTGAACCGAGAGGTCTGGGGCCAGGGCGTGGCGCGGGAGGGCCTGCAGGGGCTTGTGGCCTACATGCGCAGGCAAGGGGCCTGCGATCACCTCTGGGCCGACGTGGACCCCCGGAACCACAGATCCAGGAGGCTGCTTGAGACCTGCGGGTTCCAGCCTGCGGGATCAGCGCTGCGCACGATCCGGACGCACATGGGCTGGTGCGACAGCGACTACTACCGGCTGGACCTCTAGGCCGCAGCCTGGAGGGAAGTGCTGTGGCGGGCGGCTGGCCAGTGGCTTTCCCGCCCGGAATGGCGTAGCGCGTCTCCTGGGTCGTTTTGGCGTCCCGGCGGAACCTTCCCTGCAGGAGGAGAGCGAGCATGGCTCCCAGGGTTTTCATCGACGGCGAGGCCGGAACGACCGGGCTGCAGATCCGCGAGCGGCTGGAGCGCCGCAACGACCTGTCCCTGCTGTCCATCGATCCGGCGCGTCGCAAGGACCCGGAGGCGCGTCGCGAGCTGCTGAATGCGGCGGACCTGGTGGTGCTGTGCCTGCCGGATGACGCGTCCCGCGAGGCGGTGTCCATGATCGCCTCGGATCGGGTCAAGGTCATCGACGCCTCGACGGCCTTCCGCACCGCCCCGGGCTGGACCTATGGCTTCGCCGAGATGTCGCCGGGCCAGAGGGCGGCGATCCGCGGCTCTCTGCGCGTGAGCAACCCCGGATGCTATCCGACGGGCTTCATCGCGCTGGTCCGGCCCCTGGTGCGCGCCGGCCTCCTGCCGTCGGATTTCCCGGTCACCGTCAACGCCATTTCCGGGTATTCGGGCGGCGGCAAGGGACTGATTTCCGAGTTCGAGGGCGCCCCGCCTGAGGGTACGGCTGACGCCTTCCGCAGCTATGGCCTGTCTCTGGCCCACAAGCACCTGCCGGAAATGCAGATCCACGGCGGCGTGGACCATGCGCCGGTCTTCGCCCCGTCCGTCGGCCGGTTCGCCCAGGGTATGCTGGTGGAGGTCCCGCTGGCGCTTCACGCCCTGCCGGGCCGCCCCTCGCCCGAGGCCCTGCGCCAGGCCCTTGAGGCCGCCTATGCCGGCGAGCGCTTCGTCCAGGTGGCCGGGGCTGAGGCCTGCGCCGAGCTCCAGAAGAGCCGGGCCGGGGCGGCAGGTTACGTCCGGGAGCTCGACCCGGAGTCGGTGAACGGAACCAACCTCCTGAAGCTCTTCGTCTTCGGATCATCGGACGGGGGCCAGGCCCGGCTGCTGGCGATCCTGGACAATCTGGGCAAGGGCGCCTCGGGGGCCTGCGTGCAGAACCTCAACCTCATGCTGGGGCTGGAAGAAGATGCAGGTCTCTGACCCTGGCCCGAGCCGCCGATCCCTCCTCCTTGGCGCGGCGTTCGCTCTGGGGGCGCCGTCGGCGCTGGCTGCATCGGACCCCTACGCCGGCTCGCCCTTCAGGCGTCTGACTGAGGCGGAGTGGCGCCGTCGACTGCCTCCGGCCGCCTTCGCCATCCTTCGGCAGGAGGACACAGAGAGGCCGGGGTCGAGCCCGCTTCTGCACGAGAAGCGCAACGGAACCTACCACTGCCTGGGCTGTGACCTGCCCCTGTTCCGCTCGGCCTGGAAGTACGACAGCCGGACCGGCTGGCCGAGCTTCCACACGGCGATACCCGGCGCCCTCGGCTTCAAGACCGACTGGCTGATAGGGGTCCCCCGTACCGAGTACCATTGCGCCCGCTGCCTGGGACACCACGGGCATCGCTTCGATGACGGACCCCGCCCGACCGGTCTGCGGTACTGCAGCAATGGGTTCGCCCTGAGGTTCCAGCCGGCATGATCCGTCTGGTCTTCCCGCTGATCCTGCTGATCCTCGCAGGCTGCGCACACCCGAGGGCGGAGCTGGATGCGGACCGGATGGGGAGGCTCTTCATCGATGCTGTGCAGCGTGGCGACTGGCCCGCAATTGACCGCAGCCTGGCGCCGGCCCTGATGGCGTCTCCTGATTACGCGCAGCGGATTGAAGGCGTGCGCGTCGCCTTTCCGGCGGATCCGCCCTGGTCCATCCGCCTCCTGTCCTCGCGGCAGATCCCGTCCGGAGCTGAAGCCACCGATGAGCGGGCGGAACTGCAATACCTCTACACCTTCGCTGAGCGCAGGGCGGTGATTGACCTGGCGGTTGTGCCTGTGGGCTGGCGTACGGTTGTCCCTGCGACGGCGCGTGCGCCCCGGCGGGAGTCCGCGCTTCTGACCGAGAAGCCGGAAGCCCCGCCGCCAGGGGCTGGCGGCTATGAGGTGGTCCGGGTCTACAAGGCCCTGTCCATGTCCTACACGGAAGTCACGAATGAGGACTCTGCGGCCCAGGCCTTCTGGGCGCCCGGGCGGACGCCGGGACAGTGGCTGTTCCTGGGCATGGCGGCGGCAACGCCCGTCTTCATGCTCTGGACCGCAGTGCGCATCTTTCGGGCGCCCGCGCTGCGGGGTCGGATTCTCTGGGCGCTCCTTTGCCTTGCGGGCGCAGGGACGGCCTGGATGGACTGGACCTCAGGCGTGACGGGCTTCAATCCCCTCAGCCTGCGGCTCATGGGATTTGGCCTGGAGAAGGGACCCTCGCCGCTGGCGCCGTGGATGGTCAGCCTGACGATCCCGGTGGGCGCACTGCTGGCCAGCCTGAGGCTGGCCATGCTTCGCTTCAGGACTTCACCTTGACGTAGCTTCCCGGCGCACCCTCAAGGGCGGGCAGGGGACCGGCGGCGGGATCCCGCGCCGGGACCATCGGGCCCGACCGGGCCCGGAGCCACTCGGCCCAGTGGGGCCACCAGGATCCCGCGGTCTCTCCGGCGTCCGCCTGCCAGGCCTCGAGGGTTTCCGGCAGGCCGGGGTTCGTCCAGTGCTGGTACTTGTTGGCCACCGGCGCATTGATCACCCCTGCGATATGCCCGGATCCGGCGAGGGTGAAGGTGGTGGGACCACCGAACAGGCGCGCGCCGCGATAGACCGACCGGGCCGGAGCGATGTGGTCCTCCTTGGAAGACTGGACATAGACCGGGGTCTTCACCGCGCCGAGGTCGAGCCTGACGCCGTCCAGCTCGAGCTCTCCCTTGGCGAGGGCGTTGTCCCCGTAGAAGCGACGCAGATAGTAGAGGTGGAGGGTGCGGGGCATCCGCGTCTGGTCGGAGTTCCAGAACAACAGGTCGAAGGGCTTGGGCTCCTTGCCCAGCAGGTAGTTGCTGACGAAGAAGGACCAGATCAGGTCGTTGGAGCGCAGCATGTTGAAGGTGTCGGCCATGGTCTGGCCAGCGAGGACGCCCCCGCCGCTCTCCATCTGCTTCTCCAGGTCCGAGAGCCACTCCTCACTGGTGAAGAGCAGGAGGTCGCCCGCCTCGGAGAAATCCTGCTGGGCGGCGAAGAAGGTGGCGGAGGCGATCCGCTCGTCGCCCTTCGCGGCCATGTGCGCCAGCGTGGCGGACAGGAGCGTGCCCCCGATGCAGTAGCCGACCGTATTCACCCGATCGACGCCCGCCTGCTTCATGGCGGCCGCCGTGCCCTCGTAGATGCCGAGGCGCATGTAGTCCTCGAAGGTCCTGTCTGAGAGGCGACCGTCCGGATTGACCCAGGAGGCGACAAAGACGGTGAAACCCTGGCTCGTCAGCCAGCGGATCATCGAGTTCTCGGGGCGCAGATCGAGTATGTAGAACTTGTTGATCCAGGGCGGGAAGATCACCAGCGGGATCTCATGCACCTGTCCGGTGCTGGGGGAGAACTGGATGAGCTGGATGATCTCGTTCTGGAAAACCACCTTGCCAGGCGCCGTCGCGACGTTCACGCCGATCTCGAACTGATCGTAGTCCGTCTGGCTGATCGCCAGCTGCCCTCCACCCCGGGCAAGATCTCCTGCGAAGTTTTCCATGCCACGGACAAGGCTCTCGCCCCGGGTGGACAGGGCCTCCTTGAGGGCCTCGGGGTTGGAGGCGAGGAAGTTCGAGGGCGACAGGGCGTCGGTGAGCATCCGCGTGAAGAACTCGACCCTGCGGCGGGACATCGGATCGATGTTCTCCGCCCGCGTCACGAGGCCGTTCATCCAGTCCGATGTGATCAGATAGGACTGCTTGACCACATCGAAGACCGGATTCTCGGTCCAGTCCGGAGCATTGAATCGCTTGTCGCCCTTGGCGGGCGACGCCACCGGGGACGCGGTCTCGCCCATCGCCCGGCGGGCGGCGAAATGCCAGAGCTCAGCGTAACGCCTCCAGAGGTCGCCCTGCGCCTCCATCATGGCGTCCGGGCGGCCCGCGAGACTGGACATGACCTTCGCCATCGCCGGACCGACGTGGAAGGGATCGGTGTCAATGCCAGGGGGACGATCGGCCTGCCTCAATGCGGCCTCGGCAATGGCGCCCTGAGCCATCATGGCCGCCCTGGCGAGGTTCCTGGACAGCGCTTCCAGGGATTCAAGCGTCTCTGCGCCCGCAGCCGAGAACGCACCGGCGAAGCCGTCTCCCGCCTGCGGCCCGGGAGCCGGATCGGGGCCCGAAGCCGCTGCAGCGGCTTCAACCTGGGGTTTGGGGTCCGCCGCAGCCGTCTTGGGCTTGGCGCGGCTACGCCTGGGTGCGGCCTTCGCCGGCTTCTTCGCGGGAGTGTCCTTGCCGACCATGATGTGGCCTCCGTCGCCCCAGGCGGGGTCCTCAGGCTTTCTTAGACGCTGATCATGACATAAGACCGGGGCGATCATGAAGCGCTACCCCGCACAACCTCCGATTCCCCGCCTCGGCCTTGCTGGGGCGCCGTTGGCGCTGGCCCTGCTGGTCGGCGGATGTGCAACCACCGAGGTCGCGGTCGCGCCGGAACCGGCGGCGGCGGCGGCGGAGGCAGAGGTTTCAGCCATTGCGGGAGCCGCGAGGACCTACCCCCGTTTCTCGGACATTCCGACCCTTCCCGAGGATACGCGGCCTCTGGCGGTCTGGGGACAGGCCGCAGGTGAAGTCCTTGGGAGCGGATCCGATCTCGTCAGGGACACCGCCGACGAGACCTGGACGTTGAAGGGCACTGAGGCGTTCGCTTCCGGGGCGCGGCAGGACTCCGGACCTGCCGCACCCCTGGTCTCCGCGACGGCCGCCGCCGAGTCCTTCGCCCGGGAGGTGCGCAAGCGAGCTACACCGCCTCCGCCGCCCGTTCGCTAGGGCCCGCGGAGGCGATCCTCTCAAACCGCTTGGCGGCCTTCGGAGCGAAGGTTATGCCAAGCACGGACAGGCTCCCCATTCGCCGCGATCAGCGCGGCCAGAGCAGACATGACACCCGAGTTTCACCGTATCCGCCGCCTCCCGCCCTACGTCTTCGAGGAGGTCAACCGCATCAAGGCCCGCCTGCGAGGCGAGGGCGTAGACATCATCGACTTCGGCATGGGCAATCCCGACATGCCGACGCCCAAGCACATCGTCGACAAGATGATCGAGACCGCCCGGGATCCCAAGGCCGGACGCTATTCCGCCTCAAAGGGCATCATCGGCCTTCGCAGGGCGATGGCTGGCTATTACGAGCGCCGGTTCGGCGTCCATCTGGACCCTGACACTGAGGTCATCGCCACCCTGGGCTCGAAGGAGGGGTTCGCCAACCTGGCCCAGGCCCTGACCGCGCCCGGCGACGTCATCATCTGCCCGAACCCGGCCTATCCCATCCATGCCTACGGTTTCATCATGGCGGGCGGCGTCATCCGCCATGTCCCGGCCCTGTCGCCGGAAGAGTACCTGTCTGGCATCAGTCGGGCGGTGAAGCACTCGGCGCCGCCACCGTCGGTCCTCATCCTGTCCTACCCGTCAAACCCGACGGCGCAGTGGGTCGACCTGGACTTCTACAAGGAGGCCGTGGCCCTGGCGCGCCGGCATGACATGCTGGTCCTCTCGGACATCGCCTATTCCGAGATCTACTTCGACGACAATCCGCCGCCCTCCGTGCTCCAGGTTCCCGGCGCCAAGGACATCGCGGTGGAGGTGAACTCCCTGTCCAAGACCTACGCGATGGCCGGCTGGCGGGTCGGCATGGTGGTCGGGAACGCCCGCATCTGCGCGGCGCTCGCACGCGTGAAGTCCTACCTGGACTATGGCGCCTACACGCCGATCCAGGTTGCGGCGGCCACCGCACTCAACGGGCCGCAGGATTGCGTCGACGAGATCCGGGCCATCTACAAGGGGCGCAGGGACACCCTGGTGGAATCCATGAAGAGGGCCGGCTGGGACATCCCGGCGCCGCCCGCCTCGATGTTCGCCTGGGCGCCCCTCCCGGAAGCCTTCCGCGAAGCCGGCTCCATGCTCTTCTCGAAGCTGTTGATCGAGGAGGCCGGGGTCGCCGTCGCCCCTGGCGTGGCCTT
Organism: Phenylobacterium sp.; assembly: GCA_020402585.1. Taxonomy (GTDB): domain Bacteria; phylum Pseudomonadota; class Alphaproteobacteria; order Caulobacterales; family Caulobacteraceae; genus Phenylobacterium. The sequence continues at coordinate 26,180 of JADBZH010000122.1, forward strand.
CGGGGAGTATGGCGAGGGCTATGTCCGCATTGGCCTCGTCGAGAACGAGAATCGCATCCGGCAGGCCGCGCGGAATGTGCGTCGGTTCCTGTCCAACGCCGACGAGATCCTCGGACGGGCTCACAACACGGGAACGGGTCAATGAGCGCAACCAGGAACCACACGACCTGTCGCATCGGGGTCGCCGGATTGGGCACGGTCGGGTCTGGGCTGCTGGCGTTTCTCGCCGAGCGACCCGACTACGCGCCGGCGGGCGGGCGGGTTGTTGTCACGGCTGTCTCGGCGCGATCCCGGTCACGGGCGCGCCCGGTGGACATCTCTCACCTGGCCTGGTTCGACGATCCCGTCGCCCTGGCCCAGTCTCCTGACATCGATGTCTTCGTCGAGCTGGTAGGCGGCTCGGACGGACCCGCCAAGGCGGCAGTCGAGGCCGCTTTGCAGGCCGGCAAGGCTGTTGTCACCGCCAACAAGGCCCTGATCGCCGAGCATGGCGCCGAACTGGCGGCCCTCGCCGAGGCGCGTGGGGTTCCCCTGCTGTTCGAGGCCGCCGTCATGGGCGGCGTTCCAGCGGTGAAGACGGTCCGAGAGGCCCTGGTTGGCGAGGATATCCAAAGCCTCTCCGGTATTCTGAACGGCACCTGCAACTACATCCTGACAGAGATGGAGGCTTCGGGTTCGGCCTTCGCCGACGTGCTGGCTGAGGCCCAGCGGCTGGGCTATGCCGAGGCGGACCCGACCATGGATGTCGGCGGCTTCGACGCCGCCCACAAGATCACCATACTGGCGGCCCTGGCCTTCGGCGGATCGCCAAACTTCGCCGCCGCTGAGATCCAAGGCATCGCCAATGTGGACCTCCTCGACATCCGCCTGGCCGGCGACCTCGGCTATCGGATCAAGTTGATCGCCTCGGCAGAGCGAGCCGGGGAAGGCGCCCGGGTCCGGGTGAGGCCCTTCCTGATCCGCAAGAGTCATCCGATCGCCCAGGCGGACGGGGCTCTGAACGCCCTTTACGTCGAGGGAAGGCGAATTGGCAGGATCTTCCTGCAGGGCCCCGGAGCGGGGGCAGGACCGACCGCTGCGGCTGTAGCCGCTGATATCGCGGATGTTATGGTCGGCGGCTGCCGGCCGGTGTTCCTGTCTCCCGCCTTGGAATTGCGGCCCTGCGCGCCTCCCGAAGGCGTCGTCGCAGAAGGCCGCGGCTATATCCGGGTCATGGTTCGCGATGAACCGGGGGTCTTGGCCTCAGTCTCGGAGGGGCTGGCCGAGGCGGGCGTCTCCATCGAGAGCTTTCTCCAGAAGCCCCCGGGTGACACGCCTGGCGTGCCCATCGTCATGACCACCCACGCCGTGGCCGAAACCGTACTCGAGGCCGCCGTGTCCCGGATCGGCCGCCTGCCAGCGGTGCTCGAACCCCCGAGGCTTCTGTACATCGCAGGCATCTGAGAATCGACGATAATCACGGCCCGACGCGGCCCGGAGACTTCTTGATGAGCACTGAGCAGCTGGACAGCAGCCTGGTCCTGGACGCGGTCCGCGTTACCGAAATCGCCGCGATCGCCGCCTCTACGCTGGTAGGCAGGGGCGACGAGAAGGCTGCCGATCAGGCGGCCGTTGATGCGATGCGTACGGCCCTCAACAGCCTGGCCATCGATGGTGAGATCGTTATCGGCGAGGGCGAACGGGACGAGGCTCCGATGCTCTATATCGGGGAGAAGGTTGGACGTGGCGGCGCGGCCATTGATATCGCCCTCGACCCACTGGAAGGCACGACCCTTACCGCCAAGGCCATGGCCAACGCCCTTGCGGTGATGGCGTGGGCGCCCAAGGGCACCCTTCTGAACGCCCCTGACACCTATATGGACAAGATCGCCTGCGGGCCGGGTTATCCCGCTGGGGTGATCGACCTTGACCGCTCGGCGGCCGACAATGTTCGGGCTCTGGCCGCGGCCAAGGGGGTCTCGCCTGAGGAGATCACTGTCTGTGTTCTGGACCGGCCCCGTCACGCCGAGGTCATCACCTCGATCCGCTCGGTCGGCGCCCGGGTCAATTTGATCACAGACGGCGACGTCGCCGGCGTCATGCACACGGCAGACCCCGCTACGGGGATTGACCTCTATGTCGGGCAGGGAGGCGCCCCCGAGGGGGTGCTGGCCTGCGCCGCCCTCAAGTGCGTCGGCGGGCAGTTCCAGGGGCGCCTGGTCTTCCGGAACGTCGATGAGAAGGAGCGCGCCCGGCGGGTCGGGATCACCGACCTCGACAAGAAGTACGATCTTCATGAGATGGTCCGGGCCGACGCCATCTTCGCGGCCACAGGGGTGACCAAGGGCGCCCTTCTGGACGGAATCCGGCGTGAGGGCGGGTACATCATCACCCACAGCCTGGTGATGAACTCCTCCACTGGCGATGTCCGCGAAGTGCGGATGCGGCGTCCGGCCTGATCCCGTGGTTGCAGGGGAGGGTCCGTTTCTCGGAGTGGGCCGATCCCTGACGGGGCGCACCTGGGCCGCCCGGCCGGCGGAGGCAGACCTGGTCCGCCGGCACCAGAGCGCCCTTGGCCTCAGCGAGCCCCTGGCCCGCGCCCTGGCCTCGAGGGGCGTGGGGCCGGATGAGGGTGAGATCTACCTCAACCCGACCCTGAAGGCCCAGTTTCCGAACCCTTCGTCCTTCCGGGACATGGACCGGGCGGCGGAAGTCCTGGTGGATGCGCTCGTGAAGGAGCGCGCGATGGTCGTCTTTGCGGACTACGACGTCGATGGCGCCGCCAGCGCCGCCCAGCTGGTGCGCTGGATGCGCGCCATGGGCCGGGAGGTTCCGGTCTACATTCCTGACCGCGTCACGGAGGGCTACGGACCCAGCCCGGCCATCTTCAGGTCGCTTAAGGAGAAGGGCGCCGACCTGGTCGTCACCCTCGACTGTGGGGCGGCCGCCGTAGACGCCCTGGCGGCGGCGCAGGAGATCGGCCTCGACGTCGTGGTGATCGATCACCACCTGATGCGGCCGGGCGAGGTTCCTCCGGCCCTGGCCCTGGTCAATCCAAACCGGCCTGACGACAATTCAGGTCAGGGGATGCTGGCGGCTGCGGGCGTGGCCTTTGTCCTGCTCGCCGCCCTCAACCGGGAGGCCCGACAGCAAGGTCTCTTCAAGGACCGCCCGGAGCCCGACCTGCGGCAATGGCTCGACCTCGCCGCCCTGGGCGCCGTGTGCGACGTCACCGCCCTGACAGGCTTCAACCGCGCCCTGACGGCGCAGGGGCTGAAGGTGATGTCGCGCTGGGCCAATCCCGGCCTTAAGGCGCTGGCGGACATCGGTAAGGTCAGCGGGAACGCCACCACCTTCCACGCCGGATTCATCCTGGGGCCGCGGATCAACGCCGGCGGGCGCATTGGCCGTTCCGATCTAGGGGCGCGCCTGCTGGCGACAGACGATCCCGCCGAGGCCGCTCTCCTGGCCGCCCAGCTGGATGAGCTGAATGGCCAGCGCAAGGCGGTGGAACAGGCCGTTCTCGATGAGGCCGTGGCGATCCTCGAGGCGGACCGAAGCTATGAGTCGGCTCCGGTCCTGGTCGTGTCAGCCCCGGGCTGGCCCCCAGGGGTGATCGGCATCGTCGCCGGCCGATTGCGTGAGCGTTATCGACGCCCAGCGGTCGTGATCGGCGTGGACACGGCGGCCGGGGTGGGGAAGGGATCGGGGCGGTCCCAGCCCGGCGTCAACCTCGGGGCGGCGGTGCAGGCGGCCTTCGAGGCGGGACTTCTGCTCTCCGGGGGCGGACACGCGATGGCCGCGGGCCTGTCCATCCGCCCGGACCGGATCGCCGATCTCGCCGACTTTCTCGCCGCCCGGCTGGGGGAGGACCAGGCCCGGGCCGCGGAGGCCGACGCCCTTGAGGTCGACGCCCTCATCACCCCCCGGGGAACGGACCGCGCCCTTCTGGACGCCTTCGCCCGGCTGGCGCCTTTCGGCCCGGGCAACCCGGAGCCCGTCTTCGCCGCCGCCTCCGTGCGCATCGAGCGTCCCATTCCCATGCGCGGGGGCCATGTCCGGGTGACCCTTTCCGACTCCGCTGGAGGACGTCTCAAGGCGGTGGCCTGGAGGTCTGAAGACACGCCTCTTGGCCAGGCCCTTCTGGCCGGCGGGGTCCTTCACGTCGCCGGCCGTTTGCGTGCTGATGACTGGCAGGGACGGGCCTCGGTGGAACTTGAGATCGAAGACGCCGCCGATCCGAGGCAGGCCGGAACGCTGTGACGGCGCAGAGGCCCCGAAAACCGGGAGGGGTGTCTTGCACGCCCCGGGGAAGGCGGATATAGACGCCGATCTCGCGTCCGCGGTCCCTTCGTCTATCGGTTAGGACGCCAGGTTTTCAACCTGGAGAGAGGGGTTCGACTCCCCTAGGGACTGCCACGCGAGGTTGAATTTCCACTCTTTTTCGAGTGTCCTGATCCGAGCCCCTCTTTGGGATGCCGGATGCCCTTGCAGGTCAGCTGGGGTTTCTCCCGCCGGTTGAGATCCGCCAGGTCACCGACACCCGGGGCAGTAGCGAAGGGGCACTGGCCACAAAACTTGCCACCTGCGGCAAACTGTGGACATCCTTCCGGTAATCGTGCGGGAAAACCCGCCATCAGGGAGGAAATGAAGCCATGTCACGGCGCCTTTATCTCTATGCCAGCTCGGCTCTGGCGATCACCGTGGGCCTCGGCCTCACAACCCCAGCCGCGGCTCAGGGGTCAGCCAGCGCAAGCAACAATCAGGTCGAGGAACTGGTGATCACCGGGTCCCTGATCCGCGGTACGCCAGAAGACGCCGCCTTGCCGGTGGACGTCATCACCAATGAGGCGCTGCAGGAGCAGGGCAGTCCGTCCCTGGTCGACCTGGTGCGGACCATCCCGTCGGTCTCGGGCGGCAATATCGGCGAGTCCAACCGCTTTCTGGGCGGCGCCGC
>JADBZH010000123.1 GCA_020402585.1 Phenylobacterium sp.
ATACTTCTTCGCCGTCGCGCCGCCCGACTTCGCAAGCGTCATCGTGATCGCAGCCGTCAGCGTCGTCTTGCCATGGTCAACGTGACCAATCGTGCCGATGTTGCAGTGAGGCTTATTGCGTTCGAATTTCTCTTTGGCCATTTCAAGCTCCAGCCCTCTCCGGGCCTGTCCTCTAGATTGGGGTTGGTTCGGGGTTAGGCGTACTTCTTGATCACTTCATCGGCGACCGCTTGCGGCACCGTCTCGTAATGGTCGTACTGCATCGTGAAGTTGGCGCGGCCCTGCGAGAATGAGCGCAGCGCGTTGATGTAGCCGAACATGTTGGCGAGCGGCACGAAGGCGGTGACCACCTGGGCGTTGCCGCGGGTTTCGGTACCCTGGATCTGACCCCGGCGGCTGTTCAGGTCGCCGATGACGTCGCCCATGTACTCATCGGGCGTCAGGACCTCGACCTTCATGATCGGCTCGAGCAGGCGGGCCCCACCCTTCTCCCGCAGTTCGCGGAAGGCGGCGCGGGACGCAATCTCGAAGGCCAGGACCGAGGAGTCCACGTCGTGGAAGCCGCCGTCGTAGAGGGTCGCCTTGAAGTCGATGACCGGGAAGCCGGCAAGAAGGCCGTTCTCCTTGGCGGACTCGATGCCTTTCTGCACGCCGGGGACATACTCCTTCGGCACTGAACCACCGACCACGGTGCTCTCAAAGACAAAACCTGACCCGGGCTCGCCCGGCTCGAACTTGATCTTGACCCGGGCGAACTGGCCGGTGCCGCCGGTCTGCTTCTTGTGAGTGTAGTCGATATCCGCCGCGCGGCCGAGGCTTTCACGGTAGGCGACCTGAGGTGCGCCAATGTTGGCTTCGACCTTGTAGGTCCGCTTCAGGATGTCGACCTTGATGTCGAGGTGCAGCTCGCCCATGCCCCTCATGATCGTCTGGCCAGACTCCTGGTCCGTGAAGACGGTGAAGGAGGGATCCTCGGCCACCATCTTGGCCAGGGCGACGCCCAGCTTCTCCTGGTCGGCCTTGGACTTCGGCTCGATAGCGATCTCGATAACGGGTTCCGGGAAGGTCATCTTCTCAAGGATCACCGGTGACTTGACCGGGTCGCACAGGGTGTCCCCGGTGCGGGTGTCCTTCAGGCCCGCCAGGGCGACGATGTCGCCGGCGTAGGCTTCCTTGATGTCCTCGCGGTTGTTGGAGTGCATCAGCAGCATGCGACCCACCCGCTCGCGCTTGTCGCGCGTCGAGTTCAGGAGCCCCATGCCCGACTCCAGCTTGCCGGAGTAGATGCGGCAGAAGGTCAGGGAGCCCACGAAGGGGTCGTCCATGATCTTGAAGGCCAGGACCGAAAGGGGTTCCTCGTCGGACGCCTTACGCTCGACAGGCTCTTCGGTCTTGAAGTCGAGGCCCTGGGTCGGGGGGATGTCGACCGGCGACGGCAGGTAGTCGACCACGGCGTCGAGGAGCGGCTGGACGCCCTTGTTCTTGAAGGCCGAGCCCGCGAGGATCGGATAGAAGGCGCCGGAGAGGACCGCCTTGCGGATGCACTTCTTGATCACCTCTTCCGAGGGCTCTTCACCGCCGAGGTAGGCCTCCATGGCCTCGTCGTCCATCTCGACAGCGTTCTCGATCATGTAGTTGCGGGCTTCCTCGGCCATGGCGAGCATGTCAGCCGGGATGTCCTCGTCATTGTACTTGGCGCCCAGGCCCTCGGACTCCCAGACCACGGCCTTCATCCGGACCAGGTCGACGATGCCGCGAAGGCTGGATTCGGAACCGATCGGCAGCTGGATCGGGACAGCCTTCACGCCAAGGCGCTCGCGGATGGTCCGCAGGCACATTTCAAAGTCGGCGCCGATCTTGTCCATCTTGTTGACGAACACGATACGCGGAACGTTGTAGCGGTCGGCCTGGCGCCAGACCGTCTCGGTCTGCGGCTCCACGCCCTGGTTGCCGTCCAGCACCGCCACGGCGCCGTCCAGCACCCGCAGGGAGCGCTCCACCTCGATGGTGAAGTCCACGTGCCCGGGGGTGTCGATGATGTTCAGCCGGCAGCCGGCCCAGAAGGCGGTCGTCGCGGCGGACGTGATGGTGATGCCGCGCTCCTGCTCCTGCTCCATCCAGTCCATGGTGGCGGCGCCATCATGGACCTCGCCGATCTTGTGGCTCTTTCCGGTATAGAAGAGGATCCGCTCAGTCGTCGTCGTCTTGCCCGCGTCGATGTGGGCCATGATTCCGAAGTTACGGTAATCTTCGATCTTGTGGGTGCGGGGCATCGCGGGCGCTCAGTTTGAGGGGCGTCGGTGTCTTGCAAGAACGGCGCGGGCGGTCTTTGGGGAACCACCCGCGCCGGTGAACTCAGATGTCTTCGGGGCTTACCAGCGGTAGTGCGAGAAGGCCCGGTTGGCTTCCGCCATCTTGTGGGTGTCTTCGCGCTTCTTCACGGCGGTGCCCCGGTTGGAGGCGGCGTCGAGAAGTTCGCCGGCAAGCTTTTCCGTCATGGTGTTCTCGCCGCGCTTGCGGGCGGCGGTCACGAGCCAGCGGATGGCCAGGGCCTTGCGGCGGTCCGGACGGACCTCCACCGGGACCTGGTAGGTGGCGCCGCCGACCCGGCGGGAGCGCACCTCAATGCCAGGGGCGACATTGTCGAGAGCGGCGTGGAAGGTCTCCAGGGGACCCTGGTCCTTGCGCTTGGCCTCGAGGATGTCGAAGGCGCCATAGAGGATGTTCTCGGCGACAGCCTTCTTTCCCTCGTACATGACGTAGTTCATGAATTTCGTGACGGTGAGGTCCCCGAACTTCGGATCCGGAAGGACTTCACGTTTCTCAGCGCGACGGCGGCGGGACATGGACTCGTCTCCTTACTTAGGACGCTTGGCGCCGTAGAGCGAACGGCGCTGCTTGCGATCCTTGACCCCTTGGGTGTCGAGCACGCCGCGCAGGATGTGATAGCGAACGCCCGGAAGGTCCTTCACGCGCCCGCCGCGGATCAGCACAACCGAGTGCTCCTGCAGGTTATGGCCTTCGCCGGGGATGTAGCAGACCGCTTCGATGCCCGTCGTCAGGCGCACCTTGGCCACCTTCCGGAGGGCGGAGTTCGGCTTCTTCGGGGTGGTCGTGTACACGCGCGTGCAGACGCCGCGACGCTGGGGGCACCCCTTGAGGGCCGGGACCTTGTTCCGCGAAGGCTTGTCTTGCCTGGGCTTGCGGATCAGCTGGTTGACTGTGGGCATCTATTCTCTGCTCTGGAGGCGTGTGCCGTTGGGCCGGGGCGCCTCATGGGGGTTCCAGTTATCGTCTCTCTTCCGGAGCCGGGACCTCTGAACGCAAAAACTCGCCGGCGCGATGAGCATCGCTCCGGCGGGTTCGCCGAGGTTCGCGGGAACAGCGGCCGTTCATCGGTAACCGGGGCGACTCCCCCCGGCCTCGAAAGAGCGCGGTTCATACTCGCAACCCCCGCCGACGTCAACGCCGGCGGGCGCAGCCGCCACACCCCGTCAGTCAAAGATGTCGAAGATGTCGAAGCGCTTCTTTTTCTTCTTATAGTAGTCGTCGTCATCCCACTTGTAGCTGCGGCGCCCCTCGTCATAGGGATGGCGGCGAACCCATTCCTGGGGGTCCCGCCGGAAGGCGTCAGCCTCGCGCTCGAGGGACTGTCGGGCCTTGCCCTGGTCCTCGGACTCCGCCTTGACGGCGCCCAGCACCTTCTCAAGTTCGCCCCGGTCCATCCAGACGCCCCGGCATGACGGGCACATGTCCAGCTCGACCCCGGACCGGGCGATGGTCTGCATGGAGGTGTTGCAGTTCGCGCAGAGCAGCAGTGGCATGAGTGACTCCGGTTCAGTTCCCCTTCTTCATGTAGGGGGCGGCCCCGGGGATACAACCGCACACGAGAAAGGGGCGGCCCCGACCTGCG
>JADBZH010000124.1 GCA_020402585.1 Phenylobacterium sp.
CCGAAGGTCGGCTTGTGCGCGAAGACGCCGCAATAGCTGGCGGGAATGCGGAGGGAGCCTGCAATGTCAGCGCCGATCTCAAGAGCCGTGATCTTCGCCGCCAGTGCTGCGGCTGATCCCCCGGAAGACCCGCCTGGTGTTCGCGTCTGATCGAGCGGATTGTTCGTGACGCCGTAGATCGCATTGTAGGTCTGCCAATCGCCGGCGTTCGCGGGCGTGTTGGTCTTTCCCCAAACAATGGCGCCGGCTTTTCGAACGCGCTCCACCACGCAGGCGTCGACTGCCCTGCGATTGAGGAGCGTCTTTAGTCCCGCCGAGCCGGGTAGACCCTCGACATCAAGGGTATCTTTGACTGTCATTGGCAGGCCGGCGAGCACACCGACTTCATCGCCTCGCGCCCGCTTCTCGTCGATGAGCTGGGCCTCTCGTAGGGCGCGCTCAATATCGCGCGAAACAACTGCGTTCACGTCAGCCGTGCTTTCGGCGCGTTCTATAACCGCGAGTAAGAGTTCGCGCGCGCTGATATCGCCTGACCGCAGGGCCGCGAGTTGATCCGTTGCATCACGATCAAGAAATTCCGCCACCGTTCCCTCGCCGCCGCGCGTTTCATCACGTGGGCCGCAATCGCGCGAGTTATGAAAAGGGCAACCTCGCGCCAGCTAACGCCATCTAAAGCAACGGCGGCTGCCAATCGACCCCGCCATGAGGCCCCAGGTCAAGTCGGGCGTACGACACCGTCAACGGACGTTTGCCGAACTCGACGACCGAGCGCATCTGGACGACTACCAGTATTTCGCGCCTCCCGGCCCTCAGCCTTGACCTTCGCCGCCCGCTTGGCCTATATCGCCGCTCCCCCGGCGGCCGCGCGGTTTCCGGGACTCTTTCTATCGGGATGAAGAACCCATGTCGCGCCGCTGTGAACTCTCTGGTGTCGGACCGATGGTCGGCCACAATGTGAGCCACTCGAACGTCAAGACCAAGCGCCGCTTCCTGCCGGCCCTGGCGCCCGTGACCCTGCAGTCCGACGCCCTCGGACAGACCTTCAAGCTGCGCATCACCAACGCGGTCCTGCGCACCCTGGACTTCAAGGGCGGGCTCGACGCCTACCTGGTCAAGGCCAGCGACGAGGACCTCTCGCCCCGCGCCCTCAAGATCAAGCGGCAGGTCAAGGCCAAGCTCGCCGAACAGGCCGCCTGACGCCCGTCCCCATTGTGGGATCAGAAGAGGCCGCCCTCCGGGGCGGCTTTTTTTCGACTGTCCGGGACTCATCCCGCCCTAGCCAGAGCCCAGATCTCCTGAGATCGCTCAGGGCTTCCAGTCGAAGGCGAGAAGCAGGGTCCTCTGCTCGGTCGAGAAGTTGTCGTCCGAGGCCAGAAGGAACTGGAGGCCGCCATCCTTCCCCGGCAGGACGTCGACGCCCTCGAAATTGTCCGTGGTCAGCGGCCGGGCCAGCTCAAGCCGGTCCACCTCGGCCCCGGCGGGGTTGCGCAGGATGAGGGCGATGCGGGCGCCGCGCAGGGGGTCCCAGGCGCGGATCATGTAGGCCAGGCCGCCGTCCGGCAGGGGCGTCACCGCCACCAGGCCGAATTCGAAGGGCTTGGGAAGGGTCCCCAGGGATCGGCAGGGCGTGCGCAGGGTGCAGGTCCAGATCTCCCCGGACTCCTCACCGCCCGCCAGCCAGGCGTCGGCGCCCCGGGCGGGATCGGCGGACAGGGCCTCGAGCCCGCCATTGGGGGGGAAGGACGCGTCGGGGCTGTTCACCCGGCGAGGGGGCCGGCCATCGGCAGGGTAGAGGAGGATGCGGTGCCGCTGTTCGAAGCTGACCAGACGCGAGCCGTCCTTGAGAATGGCCAGGCCCTCGGCGTCGGCCTCCAGCTTGCCCCCCAGGGGGCCGCCCCCCGGCGCCTGCAGGGGCGTGAGGCGGGCGCGGTCCAGGCCGGTGAGACGGCCGCCGCCGTCGAACCTCAGCCGGGCCTCGAACAGGTCGCCCTCGTCCGTGACGCCCAGGATCCGGCTGTCCGACAGGATGCGGATGTCCGAGAGCCCGTGCAGCCGGTTGCTGTTCGACGCCGTCAGTGCCAGGCCGCCGGCATAGCGGAACCGCCCGAAATCTGTCCTGTCGGGCCGTGTGGGGTCGGCCGCCACTGGCTCAGCAGCCACAGTGATCCACGGGCCCGCCTGGACAGGGCCCGTCGCCCGCACGGACCGGTCTGCGCAGCCGGCGGACAGGAGGGCGAGGGCGGCGATCAGGACCCAGCGCATTACAGGACAGCTTTCCGGACTTCCTTGAAGGTCGAGCGCCGGGCCGAGCCGTCTGGTCCCTGGGTGCGGGGCGGCGGCGCCAGGAGGCCCGCCGTCCGCCGGTTCATCTTCCGGGGCTCCTCGTCAAACAGCTCGGCCAGCTGGTCGACGATGGCGCCCGCCAGCTGCTCGACGTCGACAATGGTCACCGCCCGGCGATAGTAGCGCGTCACGTCGTGGCCGATGCCGATGGCGATCAGCTGGACGGGGCTCTTGCCCTCGATCTCGGCGATGACCTCGCGAAGGTGCTTTTCCAGGTAGTGGCCCGAGTTCACGGAGAGGGTGGAATCGTCCACCGGCGCCCCGTCGGAGATGACCATCAGGATGCGGCGCGCTTCGGGGCGGCCGATCAGCCTCTGGTGGGCCCACATCAAGGCCTCGCCGTCGATATTCTCCTTCAGGAGCCCCTCGCGCATCATCAGGCCCAGATTGCGGCGGGCCCGCCGCCAGGGGGCGTCGGCGGCCTTGTAGATGATGTGGCGCAGGTCGTTCAGCCGGCCGGGCGCGGCGGGCTTGCCGGCCTTCAGCCAGTCCTCGCGGGAGCTGCCGCCCTTCCAGGCCCGGGTGGTGAAGCCCAGGACCTCGGTCTTGACGCCGCAGCGCTCCAGGGTGCGGGCCAGGATGTCCGCGCAGACCGCCGCCACCATGATCGGCCGCCCCCGCATGGAGCCGGAGTTGTCGATGAGGATGCTGACCACCGTGTCGCGGAACTCGGTGTCCTCCTCCTCCTTGAAGGCCAGGGAGGCGGTCGGGTCGACGATCACGCGGGTCAGGCGCGCCACGTCCAGGATCCCTTCCTCGAGGTCGAAGGTCCAGGAGCGGTTCTGCTGGGCCATCAGCTTGCGCTGGAGCTTGTTGGCCAGGCGCGAGACCACGGTCGACAGGCTGGCCAGCTGCTGATCGAGATAGGCGCGAAGCCGGGTCAGCTCCTCGGCCTCGCAGAGCTCCTCGGCGGCGACGACCTCGTCGTGGGCGGTGGTGAAGACCCGGTAGACGGGAACCTTGCCCTCACCCTTGATCTCGGGACGGGCCGGCTGGTCGCCCTCGCCCATTTCCGGGGGCTGGTCCATGTCCTCGGCGTTGGGGTCCTCCATCGCCTCGGTGAGCTGGCTGTCGGCGTCCTCGCTCTCGCTGTGAGTGCTCTCGCTGTCGTCCATCGAGGTCTGCTGGGGCGACTGGGACTCCCCTTCGCCCGGCTCGCCCTGCTCGCTGGCCTCGGCCTCGCCCTCGTCGCCGTCGTCTTCCTGTTGGTCAGCCGGCTCGGGCGCGTCCGTCAGGTCGTCACCCATGGACAGGTCGCGCAGCAGGCTCCGGGCCAGGCGGCCGAAGGCCTTCTGGTCGCCGATGACCTCGCCCAGCTTGTCCAGGGTCTCGGCGCCGCGGGCCTCGATCTCGGCGCGGTACAGGTCGACCAGGGGGCGGGCGTTGGCGGGCGGCTCCACCCCGGTCAGGCGCTCGCGCACCAGGAGCGAGACGATGTCCGCCATGGGCGGGTTGGCCTGGGCTTCGATGGGGTTGAAGGGCCGCCGCGCCCAGGCGGCCTCGTGCATGGCCTTCAGGTTGGCCTTCACCCCGCCCAGGGCGTTGGCGCCGACGGCCTCGATCCGCGCCTGCTCAAGCGCGTCAAAGACCGGCTGGCCCTCGGCCGATCCCGGCCGGGTCCGGGCGTGGATCGCCGGGTCGTGCTGCGACATCCGAAGGGCCATCTGGTCGGCCATGCCGCGGATTCGCGCCGCATCGTCCGGGGTCAGGTCACGGGGCGGATGCGGCAGGACGGCCCGGTCGCCCTGGACCCCCGAAGCCTCTCCCGAATAGACGATCTCCAGGTCCGGATTCTGGGCGAGCGAACGCACCGCGTTGGCGAGGGCGCGCTTGAAGGGCTCGACGGGACTTTCCGGGTTTCTGGACATGGCCGGGGCTCAGGGTCTCCTCAACTCAGAAACGGCGACCCGGTTCCCGGGCGTCGGTCTCCCGGTCAGGGCGCCCGCCGGGCTCAGCCTAGACGGGGGCGGGCGGTGCTTTCGGGCAGTTCCTGGCCAAAGGCGCGCTGGTAGAACTCGGCCACGGTGCCGCGCTCGAGCTCATCGCACTTGTTCAGGAAGGTCATGCGGAAGGCCAGGCCCAGGTCGCCGTCAAAAATCTCAGCGTTCTGCGCCCAGGTGATGACGGTCCGTGGGCTCATCACGGTCGAGATGTCGCCGTTGATGAAGGCGTTGCGGGTCATGTCCGCCACCCGGACCATGGCCGCCACCGTGCGACGGCCCTCGGCCGTCGTGTAGGCGGGGCACTTGGCCACCACGATGTCGGCCTCCACGTCATGGGCCAGATAGTTCAGGGTGGTCACGATCGACCAACGGTCCATCTGGCCCTGATTGATCTGCTGGGTGCCGTGATAGAGACCCGTCGTGTCGCCCAGGCCGATGGTGTTGGTGGTGGCGAACAGCCGGAAGAAACGGTTCGGCCGGATGACCCGGTTCTGGTCGAGCAGGGTGAGCTTGCCCTGGGCTTCCAGGACGCGCTGGATCACGAACATCACGTCGGGCCGGCCCGCGTCGTATTCGTCGAACACCAGGGCGATCGGCCGCTGGATCGTCCAGGGCAGGATGCCTTCGCGGAACTCGGTGATCTGCTTGCCGTCCTTCAGGACAATGGCGTCCTTGCCGACCAGGTCGATCCGCGAGACGTGGCTGTCCAGGTTGACCCGGATGAGGGGCCAGTTCAGGCGCGCCGCCACCTGCTCGATGTGGGTGGATTTACCCGTCCCGTGGTAGCCTTGCACCATGACCCGGCGGTCATGCGCAAACCCGGCGCATATGGCCTTGGTGGTCTCCGGATCGAACCGGTAGGCCTGATCAACGTCCGGCACGTGCGGGTCGCGCTCGCTGAAGGCGGGGACCATCATGTCGGAATCGACGCCAAACGTCTCTCTGACGGAGACGCTGCGATCGGGAACGAGGGACAGGAGCTTTTCGTCCTGGGTATCGGCGAGAGAAGTCATGACCCGGTTCGATTACAGGCTTACGCGCTCGATGCAAACCGGCTTTGATGGGGGTGTGACCCCACAGGGAAAATGAGGGCCGGGAGGCGACGATGAGCGGACAGGCGGAAAGCATCAGGGTTGCAGCCGAGCCCACGGGCTTTGGTGCGCGGATCTCGGGGCCGGACCTTTCACAGCCTCTGCCGGCGGATGTCCTGGCCGAAGTCCGCCAGGCCTGGGCCCGGCACTCTGTGGTCTGCTTTCCGGACCAGCCCCTGGGTCTCGACGCCCTGGAGGCCTTCACCCAGCAGATCGGCCCCTTCGGCAAGGATCCCTACATCGAGCCCATGCCCGGGCGGCCCAATGTTCTGGAACTGCGCCGCGAGCCGGACGAGAGGGCGACCAATTTCGGGGCGGGCTGGCACTCTGACTGGAGCTTCCTGGAGACGCCCCCGGCCGCCACCCTCCTGCGCGCCCAGACCGTCCCGCCGGTGGGCGGAGACACCCTGTTCGTTGACGCCAGCCGGGCCTGGGACGCCCTGTCAGACGCCATGAAGGCCGTGCTGGCGCCCCTGCGGGCTGTCCACTCGGCCCGGCAGAGCTATGGCACCAAGGGGGTCTTCGCCCGCGACACCGAAGCCCGGACCATGAAGATCATCGTCTCGGAAGAGGCCGACGGCAGCCTGACCCATCCCCTGGTGCGGACCCATCCCGTGACGGGCCGGAAGGCGCTTTACATCAGCCCGGTCTACACGGTCGGGATCGAGGGCTTCACCCCGGAGGAGTCCAAGGCCCTTCTGGGCTTCCTGTTCGCCCACCTGACGCAGGAAGAGTTCATCTACCGGCACCGCTGGACCGTGGGCGACCTGCTGATGTGGGACAACCGCTGCACCATGCACTTCGCCGAGGGCGGCTATGACGGCCACCTGAGGGTCATGCATCGCACCACGGTGCAGGGCGAGGTTCCCGTCTAGCGGGCAGCTTCCGGTCCTTCAGACCACCTTGGCTTTCCGCAGGACCTGGTAGGCCCGGATCGTGCGTTGCAGCTTGGCCTCGGCGGACCTGTCCCCGCCATTGGCGTCGGGGTGGCAGAGCTTCACCAGCTCGGTGTAGCGGGCGCGAATCCGTGCGGCGTCGGCCTCCTCATCCAGGTCCAGATCCGCCAGGGCGGTGCGCTCCAGCTTGCCCAGGTTCCGGCGAGCGGGCGCCTCGCTGGCCCGGCTGGCGCTGGTGCGTCCGAAGAGGTCGAACGGATCCCTGAATCCGTCCCCGGTCGCAAAACCGCGCGCCGCGGCGGCGGACTCCCGGGAGTTCTTGCCGGCCTTGAAGTCCCAGGTCGGCCGGTCCCCCAGGGCGCTCTGCTCCATACGGGCCCGGACCTCCGACTCGCTCATGCCCGCGAAGAAGTTCCAGTTGCGGTTGTAGTCGGCCGCGTGCGGCTGGCAGAACCAGTAGTGCTCATTCAGCATATCCCGGGATTTCGGGGCCTTGGCGGAGGCGGCCACCCGGCAGCCGGGATGGTCGCAGGCGCGCTGCCCAGGTTTCAGGGCGTGCACGTCCGCCTGCGCGGCTTCCTCCGCGGTCGGCGGTCGGACCCGGATATCCACGAAGCGGGGTCTGTACTGAAACGCACCAGCCATGGGACAAGTATGAGAAGGTTGGTGCCGCTTTCAAGAATCTAAGGATGAACATGGGACGGATCGCCGGAACGTTGCGGAAAAAGCTCAGCGACGCCTTCTCGCCAGACCAGCTCGAGATCGAGGACGACTCCGCCCGCCATGCCGGCCATGCCGGCGCGACGCCGGGCGGTGAGAGCCATTTCAACATCCGGATTCGCGCCGCGGCCTTCGCGGGCCAGTCCCGGGTGGCGCGGCAGCGCATGGTCTACCGGGTTCTGGCGGAGGAGTTGGCGGGGCCTGTCCACGCCCTGTCCCTCACGGCCCTTGCGCCGGACGAGGTCAGGTAACAGTCTGTCTGCAGTGAACGGGGGAATTCAAAGTGCTGACCACCATCCGGGTGAACGGGGTCGACCACGACGTCGACGTCGATCCGCGCACGAGCCTGCTGGACCTGTTGCGGGAGGGGCTCGACCTGAAGGGGACCAAGAAGGGGTGTGACCATGGGCAGTGCGGCGCCTGCACCGTCCTGGTGAACGGGGTCCGGATCAACGCCTGCCTGTCCCTGGCCGTCATGCACGATGGCGATGCGGTGCTCACCGTCGAGGGCCTGGCCTCTGGCGAGCTCCTTCATCCGGTGCAACAGGCCTTCCTCACCGAGGACGCCTTCCAGTGCGGCTATTGCACGCCAGGCCAGATCTGTTCGGCGGTGGGCCTTCTGGCGGAGGTCGCCGCAGGCCAGCCCAGCGAGGCCACCGCCGACCTCGACGGTCCCGTCACCCTGACGGACGCCGAGATACGGGAGCGGATGAGCGGCAATATCTGTCGCTGTTCGGCCTATCCCCAGATCCTCGCCGCCGTGCGCCGCGCCGCCGGAGCCGCCGCATGAAGCCCTTTGCCTTCGAGCGCGCCCGGGACGTCGACCACGCCCTGAGCCTGGCCGCCGCCAGCCCCGGCGCCCGGTTCCTGGCCGGGGGGACCAACCTCCTGGACCTCATGAAGCTGGAGATCGAGCAGCCGCCGCGGCTGATCGACGTGGGCCGCCTGCCCCTGGCCGACATCGCCGAGACCGCCGCGGGGGGCCTTCGCATAGGCGCCCTGGCCACCAACACCGCCGTCGCTTCGGATCCCAAGGTCAGGCGCCGCTATCCCGCCCTGGCCCGCGCCATCCTCGCCGGGGGGTCGGTCCAGCTGCGCAACAAGGCCACGGTGGGCGGGAACCTCATGCAGCGCACCCGCTGCCCCTATTTCATGGACGCCGCCAAGCCCTGCAACAAGCGACTCCCGGGGTCGGGCTGCAGCGCCATGGAGGGGCTGTCCAGCACCCTGGCCCTCTTCGGGGCCAGCGAGATGTGTATCGCCGTCAGTCCCTCGGACATGAGCGTGGCCCTGGCCGCCTTCGACGCCGTCGCTGAGACGGTCCGGGCCGACGGCTCGGTCCAGCGCCGGTCGGTCGAGACCCTGCACCGGCTGCCGGGAGAGGCGCCGCAGGTGGATACGGACCTGGCGCCCGATGAACTCATCCTGGCGGTCGAGCTGCCGCCCCCGCCCGAGGGTGGGCAGGCCTGGAGGAAGGTCCGGGCCCGCGCGTCCTATACCGGCGCCCTGGCCAGCGTCGCCGTCGCCGGCGACCGGGTGGCGCTGGGGGCGGTGGCCGCTCGCCCCTGGCGGGCCCGCGCCGCCGAGTCGGCCCTGGCCGACGGCGCCTCGCCCGCCGAGGCGGCCGCCGCCGAGCTGGCCTCCGCTGAGGGTGAGGACGGCCGCAAGGCCCTGGTGCGGCGCCTCGCCGCCGACGTGATCCGGCAGGCCCGGGAAGGGGTGGGTTCATGAGCACTGTTCGCGACTGGGCTGCGCCCAATCCCGTCACCGAGAACCGCTCCGGCCTGATCGGCAAGCCCGTCGATCGCTATGAGGGACGCCTCAAGGTCACCGGGACGGCGCCCTACGCCTACGAGGTGGAGACCCCGGCCCCGCCGCTCTTCGGCCACATCGTGTCCTCGACCCTGGCCCGGGGCCGCATCGCCTCGGTCGACATCTCGGCGGCCGAGGCTGCGCCGGGCGTCGTCCGGGTCTGGACCCACCTCAACGTCCCGGCCCAGGCGGCCCGTGGAACCCGGCTCAATCCGCGCAGCCAGAGGGCGTCCAATCCGGCCCTGGAATCGGATCGGGTCGAGCACTACGGCCAGTCCGTCGCCTTCGTCCTCGCCGATACGCCCGAGAACGCCCGGGCCGCCGGCGGCCTGGTGCGGATCACCTACGAGGCCGAGCCCGCCGACCTCGACTTCCTGTCCAGCCTGGACCAGGCCGGGCCCGCTCCGGGCGAGGAGGATGCGCGCATCGGCGACTTCGAGGCGGGTTACTCAGCCTCTGAGGTGACGGTCGACGCCACCTGGTTCAGCCCCCTTCAGAACCACGCCCAGATGGAGCCCTGCGCCACCACCGCCTGGTGGGAGGGGGACAAGGTGGTGGTCCATACCTCCATCCAGATGGTGAAGGGGGGGCAGCACGCCCTGGCCGAGACCCTGGGAGTTCCCTCCGACCGTGTCCGCCTCTTCACGCGCTACATCGGCGGCGGCTTTGGAGGAAAGGGCCAGTCCTACGACGACCTGACCCTGGCGGCCCTGGGCGCCCGCGAGACCGGCCGGCCGGTCCGGGTCGCCTACACTCGCCAACAGATGTTCCAGGCCACCATCCACCGCCCCGCCGTCCAGATGCGGGTCCGGCTGGGCGCGGACCAGTCGGGGCGGTTGAACGCCATGGCCCTGGAGGCGGTGACCCACTGCGCCCGCAACGCCCCCTTTGTGGAGCACGCCGCCAACTTCGCCCGCAACCTCTACGCCGCGCCGAACCGGCTGACGGGCCACCGGCTCGTCCGCCTCGACATCCCCCACGCCGGCGCCATGCGGGCGCCCGGCGAGGCGCCCGGCATGCTCTCGCTCGAGTGCGCCATGGACGAGCTGGCCGAGACCCTGGGCCTCGACCCCATCGAGCTGCGGATCCGCAATGAGCCCGAGGTTGATCCGGACAACGCCAAGCCCTTCTCCGTTCGCCAACTGGTGCGCTGCATGCAGGAAGGCGCCCAGCAGTTCGGCTGGGAGCGCCGCAACCCGGTCCCCGGCGCCGTCCGGGAGGGCCGCTGGTATGTCGGCATGGGCATGGCTACAGCGATCCGCGGAAACTTCCTGCTACCCGCCAAGGCGGGGCTCCGCTTGACCGGCGACGGCGTCGCGACCCTCACACAGGGCATGACGGATATCGGCACCGGCACCTACACCATCCTGGCCCAGATTACGGGCGAGACCCTGGGGCTCACCCTCGACCAGGTGCGCGTGGAGCTGGGCGATTCCGACATGCCGCCGGCTCCCGGATCGGGCGGCCAGTTCGGCGCCGCTACGGCGGGCTCCGCGGCCTACGAGACGGGCATGGTCATGCGCCGCCGTCTCGCCGAGCTGGCGGCAGGCGACCCGCGCTCGCCCCTCTACGGTGAGGATCCGACCCTTATGGACTTCGCCAACGGCAACATCGTCCTGGGCAACCGAAGCGAGAGCCTGGCCGCCCTGGCGGCCCGCGCCGGACCCGAGGGGGTCTATGTCGAAGGCGGCATCTCTCCCGCCGCGGACGCCCGCGACTGGTCCCAGCACACCTATGGCGCCCAGTTCGCAGAGGTGGGCGTCGACTCTGTCACCGGCGAGGTGCGCCTGCGCCGCATGTTCGGGGTCTTCGCCGCCGGCCGCATCCTCAACGCCAAGCTGGCCAAGAGCCAGATCACCGGCGGCATGATCTGGGGGGTCGGCGCGGCCCTGACGGAGTCCAACCCGGTCGATCCGCGCTACGGCTCCTTCCTGCACCAGGACCTGGGCGGCTACCTCGCCCCCGTCCACGCCGACATCGTCAACCTCGACGCCGTCCTGCTGGACGAGGCCGACGACAAGGCCAACCCGATGGGCATCAAGGGGGTGGGCGAGCTGGGCATCTGCGGCGCCGGGGCGGCCATCGCCAACGCGGTCTACAACGCCTGCGGCGTCCGGCTGAGGGACTATCCCCTGACCCCGGACAAGGTGCTGGCCGCCCTGGAGGCCAAGGGCCTCTGAGGTCCGGCCTCCTACGAAGGGCTCAGACGGTCTCGGCGCCGTCGAGCGGAGGCGAGATCTTGAGGGCGGTGATGCGGTTGCGCACCCGCTTGACCACCTGGAAGCGGTGGCCGTGGAAGATGAAGGCCTGGCCGATCCGGGGAATGGCCTGGGCCTCGTGGATCACCAGGCCGGCGACGGTGACGGCCGGTTCGTCCGGCAGGCTCCAGTCCATGGCGCGATTCAGGTCGCGGACCGCCACGGACCCCGACACGGACACCGACCCGTCCGGCTGCCGGCGCAGGCCTTCAACGGCGTTGTCGTACTCGTCTTCGATCTCGCCGACGATCTCCTCGAGGATGTCCTCCAGGGTCACCAGGCCCTGCAGAGCGCCGTACTCGTCCACCACCAGGGCGAAGTGGTTCCTCTGCTTGAGGAAGGCGTTCAGCTGATCCTTGAGGTTGGTGGTGTCCGGGATGAACCAGGGTTCGCGGCGGATCTTGTCCACCGAGACCTTCGACATGTCGCCGTCGGCTTCCGAGATGGCCAGCAGCAGGTCCTTGGCGTGCAGGATGCCGATGATGTTCTCGGGGTTATCGCGCCAGAGCGGGATGCGGGTATGATCGCCCTTCAGGACGTTGGCGACCAGCTCCCGGACCGGGAGGTCGGCATCGACCATGGAGATGGACATCCGGTGCACCATGACCTGGCTGACATCCATATCCGACAGGTCCAGCACCCCGCCCAGCATCCGCCGGTCGCGGGCCTCCACCAGGCCCTCGGAGTGGTGGTACTCCACCGCGCCGCGGATCTCCTCGTGTGCGGCCAGCACGTCCATCTCCATGCCCAGCTTGACGCCGAACAGGCCGAGGGTGCGCCGGACGATCCACTGGATGGCCCAGATCATGGGGCCGAAGACCTTCACCACGATCAGGGTGGGCGCCGACAGGAAGCGGGCCACGTCGTCAGAGCGCAGGATGGCCAGGGTCTTCGGCAGGACCTCGGCGAAGACCAGGACGAGGACGGTCATGATCGCCGTGGCGACGGCGACGCCGAGGGCGCCCGGAATCGCCCGGGTCACGAACTCGGTGGTCACCGCCGAGGCGAGGATGTTGATCAGGTTGTTGCCCAACAGGACCGCCCCGATCATCGTTTCCTGGTCGGAGATCAGGCGGTTCACCCGGCCGGCGGCGCGGTCGCCCTCCCGCTCGAGCTGGTGCATCCGGGTGCGGCTGGCGCCCGTCAGCGCCGTCTCCGCCGCCGAGAACAGGGCCGAGATGGCCAGGAGGCCGAAGATCACCGGCGTCAGGACCAGGAAGATACCCAACATCAGACGGCTCCTTCAGAGACCAGGAAGGCGCGCATCCGGCCGGCGTCCACATCACGCGCCACAAAGGCCTCGCCTGCGCGCCGGGCGAGGATGAAGGTCAGGCGACCGCTCTCGGCCTTCTTGTCCTGGGCCATGTGGCGCAGGAGATCGTCAGCGGCGAAGGTCCGCGCGCCAAGGTCGGAGAGGCGGGCGGGCAGTCCCGCGGCGGCGACGGCGTTCACCGCCCTCAAGGCGTCCTGCGCGTCGCAGAGCCCTTCGGCGGCCGAATAGCGGAAGGCCATGGCCGAGCCGAGGCCCACCGCCTCGCCATGCAGCAGGGCCTCGCCATAGCCCGTCTCGGCCTCGAGAGCGTGGGCGAAGGTGTGGCCGAGGTTCAGAAGGGCCCGGCGCCCGGCCTCGCGCTCGTCGGCGATGACGATCTCCGCCTTCATCTCGACCGAGCGCTCCACAGCCCGGGCGAGCGCGCCCGGCTCTCGCGCCAGGACCGCTGCGCCATGGGCCTCCAGCCAGGCGAAGAAGCCCGCGTCACCCAGCAGACCGTATTTCAGCACCTCGGCGTAGCCGGCCCGCATCTCGCGGTCGGGCAGGCTGCCCAGCACGTCCAGGTCGGCCAGGACCAGGCGGGGCTGGTGGAAGGCGCCCACCAGGTTCTTGCCCCGCGGGGTGTCGATGGCCGTCTTGCCCCCCACCGAGGAGTCCACCTGGGCCAGCAGGGTGGTGGGGATCTGCACGAAGTCGGCGCCGCGCTTGTAGATGGCGGCGGCGAAGCCGGCGAGGTCGCCGATCACCCCGCCTCCGAAGGCGACAATCAGGTCGCCCCTGTCCAGTTCCAGGGCCAGCAGGGCGTCGCAGAGCGTCTCCAGTCCGGCGAAGCTCTTGGTCTGTTCGCCGGGGGGCATGACGATGGGATGGACGGCCAGGCCGGCCCGCTCCAGGGCGGCGGTCAGCCGCGCGCCGTGCAGACCCCAGACGGTCTCGTCCGAGACCACGGCGACCCGGTCGCGTCGGACGAAGGGGCGCAGCCGGGCGCCGGCCTCGTCCAGCAGGCCCGGACCGATCAGGACATCGTAGGCGCGCTCGCCCAGGTCGACATTCACGGTGCGGATCATGACGCGGCGCGGGCCTGCCAGTCGGTGAGGGCGCGAACCACCTGATCGACGGTCAACTGGTGGGGAGAGTCGCCGGTCTCCACCGTGATGTCAGACTGGCTGTAGGCGGGATAGCGCGCCTGCGCCTGTTCGGTCAGTACAGTCATCGGGTCCTTGCCAGTCAGAAGGGGGCGGTTGTCCTTGCGGGCCACCCGTCGCGCCAGGACGGGCAGGTCGGCCTTGAGCCAGACCGAGACCGAGCGGGCCTTGATCAGGTCCCGGGTCTCGGGGTTCATGAAGGCCCCGCCGCCGGTGGCCAGCACAATGGGCGGTCCCTCCAGCAGACGGGCGATGACCCGTCGCTCCCCGTCGCGAAAGGCGGGTTCGCCCAGCTGTTCGAAAATCTCGGGGATGGACCGTCCGGCGGCGACCTCGACCTCTTCATCGGCGTCCCGGAAGGGCAGGTCGAGGGCCTGGGCGAGGCGCTTGCCGACGCTGGACTTGCCTGAACCCATCAGCCCCACGAGGGTGATGGTCCGGGCGCGCAAGGGGTCTGAAGGGTCCATGGGAGGCGTTGTGTCTACACCAAGCCGCCGGCAGGCGCTAGGATGCGGCTGATCGGGCCTTATCCAGCCAAGCTCACATCGCCTGCGGCGACGGCTTCAGGATGTCGGCGGGCAGGGTCGGTCCCTCGACGATCTGGTGAAGCAGGTCCGCCTGGGCCGGTTCCAACCGGACAAGCCGCGTCAGCACCCTCAGCACATTCAGAAGTTCGGAGGTGTACTGTGGAGGCCAGATTTCAGGTTGGATGTCGCCGAGGGGGGAGGGCGGGCGCTTGTCGCCCATCGGTGGTTTTGACCGATCGAAACGGCGATAGCTCCACCACTGGCTGAGGACGCGCTTGCCGCCGACCTGATACGCCCAAACCTGGGGCGAGACGTTTGTCACGCGCCCTGTACCGATCTTCAAGATTTGCTGTGTGGGGTCATAGGTCAGGTCGTGCGGCATATCCTCCAGCCGGGTCGGCAGGGCGCCTCCGGCCGGGATGGTGGGCTCGTCGCCTGCGGGCGTTACCCGGGGCGGACCGGGCGGGCGGCCCTCTTCGAACCGTTCGCCAAAGGTGTGGAGCCAGATCACCTCTCGGCCCAGGTCCACCGCCGCATCGAAGAGGGCGCAGTCCGCGGTGACGGGAATCCGCAGGCCTGGTTGCCGGAGCGAGGGCGCAAATCGCGTCACGTAACCGGGATGGGCGGCGATGGCCGCCACATAGGCGACGACGTCCTCGGCGGCGACCTCACGCCCAAGGTGCAGGGACAGGGCCGCCAGGAGCCCGGGAGAGAGGTTCGGTTGAGACGCCTCGGCGTCCGCCCAGAGTGGAAAGACCCGACCGCCGAAGGACCCTTTGAAATGATGCAAATCCGGAACCAGGCCGCACGCTGTCAGGCCGGGACCCTCCCCGGGAGAATGGTCCTGCAGCGCGGTCAGATAGACCTGTCGGTCGGAGTGCCGCGCCCAAAGCGTGGGATTTGGCTGGTTGATAAGGCGAGCATCCGCGAGAAGATACTGTCGGTCAAAGGATCGATAAGCGTAGGGCACTTGCTCCGGACTGGCGCCTTGATCCTTCGACACAGGTAAGGAAGGGTGCTTATGGCCCGCGAGATGGCTCGTGACGATCCTGTCCACATGCTTGTCGCCCGGCTTGCCGTTCCTCAGGTGCGGATGAAACAGTTCCGCCTTTCGCTTGGCGTCCGGTTCGCCCGTCAGGCGTCGCCAGCGGGCCTTCAGCGACACCGCGTCCGGCGCAATCACCCAGGTGCGGCCCGTCATCACGCCCGAACCGTCGTAGGCGAAAAGGTCCGCCAGGGCGGGATAATCCGTCCACTCCGTCAGGTCCTCGGCCAGGAACGGCGCCCGCCAGTCGGTGGGCGCCCCCCGCCATTCGGGATCGTCCAGCCCGATCCCCGCCAGGGCCTCAAACTTGGCCGCCCGGTCGCCGACCGGCAGGGTGCGGAACCGCACCCGGGCCGGCGTGTCCTTGTCCGGGGCGTTCCTGCGCGCGGCCATGACGATGCATACCGGTTGCTGGACCCCCTCGAAAACTCGGCTCGCCACCGGCGGCTGATGTCCTTCCGGAGTGCAGTCGATGACCCAGATTTCGTCGGCGTCGCGTCTCAGTTCGGCGCGCATCTTCTGGAAGCCGGGCCCATTCAGGAAGCCGGCGACCGTGATGAAGCAGACAATCCCTTTTCGCCGGGTCCAGTCGGGCGGGTCCGACGCCTCTGAGCCGCTCCGGAAGGCTTGGCCCCCAAATACCTTCCAGGCGGCCCACCGCCAGAAATAGACGTAGAGGTTGCGCAGGTGCTTGGCGTGGGCGGAAACCCCCCAATCCGCAGGCGGCTGCCAGTCGTCCAGCGGCGCAGGCAGTGCGGGGCCGCGATCCTCGACCCAGCCGCCAAGACCCTTGGCCTTTTCCTTGTAGGGCGGATTGCCCAGAACGACGGTGATCGGCGTGTGCCGCTTAATCCTGTTCGCCTGTCTGCGGGACTCGGCGACGCCCGCCAAGTTTGCGGGAATCCAGGCGGTTTCCTCATCCGGATCGCCGAGGGTGTCGGTGATATAGAGGCGAAGCTCTGCGCTGAGGGCCTTCTGCAGAGCTTCAGGTTCAGCTCCGTCGGGCGAGGTCAACTCGATCAGTTCAGCCAACAGCCGCAACTGCGCCACGGCGAAGGGGCCGAATTGAAGTTCGAAACCGATCAACCGGGACAGGGCGCTGGTGATGGCGGCGGGCACGGCGCCCGCGCCTTCCTGAGCCTCGACCGTGGCCCGTATCCTCTGCAGCACGCCCAGAAGGAAGGTGCCGGTTCCCACCGCCGGATCCGCCAGGCTGACATCCGGCGAGGCCAGGCCTGACGGAAGGTTGAACCGCTTAGGCGACCGAAGGGCGTCGTCGACCATCCGGACCATGGTGGTCACCACCTGGGGCGGCGTGTAATAGGACCCCGTCCGCTTGCGCAGGGCGGTGTCATATTGTTGCAAGAACAATTCGTAGAAGTAGAGCCAGGCCTCTGGTTCGCCTTGGCTCAGGTTCGGCCAGTCCACCACCCCAAGGACAGAGGTGAGGGTTCTGAGCGAAGTGTCCAGCGTGTGGGTTTCGCCCGTGTCCTCTGTCAGGAGCCGCAGAGCCGACCCGATCAGCGAGTTGGATTGCCGCAGGCTCCGGGCCGCCGGCTCGATGCCCTCGGCGAGCGAAATCCCGCGCGCCCTCGCCATGAGGAGGCCAAAGGTTACGGCCTGAGCATAGCCATCCGCAAACTCGTCGTCGGACGCCTCAGGGAAGAGCAGCCGTCTCCAATCCTCCGCCAAAGCCGTGAGGCTCTTCGCCTTTCCCCGCAGCTGCTCGGAAACTTCCTCTCTCAGCAGGCGGCAGAGCTTCGCGGACGTCTCGGCCAATTGCCTGGGATTTCGCGGCGGCAGAGGCGACCAAGCGTAGAACCGGGTGAAGAGGTCCAGGAGTCCCGACGGCGCCGCCAGTTTTGCGCCTGCGACCGCAACATCGCCTTCGAGGGTGACGTGTGCAGCTCGCTCACCCTCCTGCCAAAGGCTAAAGGCGTTGCCGTCGGTATAGATCAGGTTAGGCAGGGCCTTCAGTTTCTCCCACTGCTGCCTGTCGTGGCCCTTGAATCGGGTGGGGTCCGCGCCCTTTCCCGGAGCCTTCACCTCAATGAAGCCGATCAGCGCACCCTTGCGCGTGACGGCGAAGTCGGGACGGATCATCAGGTCGGACAGTCGGGTTTCCCCGACAAGCTGGATGTCCTGGCCGGCGAGGGTGGAGAGCGCCGAGAGGGCCCTCACGAAGTTGACGAGCGGCGTACGAAGCTGATCTTCGGGCTCCCCACTGATGGCGGGATTGCTCAGGCTCGCCTTGGCGGCGGCGCCGAAGGCGGATACCGCTTCCGCAAGCTTGGGAAGATCGAGAGACGACACGGGATTGAACGACCTGGTTCGGAATTCCAGAGAACACTCTTTCCTGACGCTGAGCGAATCAGCAAGCTGGCGGGCGTGAGGATGTCGGGGGCGTAGAACGGAAATGACCAAAGCCTATTCGCCGCCGCCGGCCGGCGATCAGCTCAGCTTCTTCGGGACCGGCGATGGACAGATGGCATCGCCTGTCCGACCCTCCGTTCCGGACCCTGAGCAGGTGCGCAGCAAGCTGACCGGCCTGCTCGCTGTTCTCCAGCAGGCCGATGACATGCCCTGGAGCCTGCGAGAAGCTCGGCTGTGGAGGACCACCTTCCCCCAGATGGCGCGATGGCTCCCCGAAGATGAGGGCTCAGGTCTCAGCGAAGCCTTTCAACGGGAGTTTGATCGGTTGGAGGCCAACATCGAGGTCCACGGTTCTGTCGCATAAGGTCGCCCCACCGCCGGGCGCCTGCAGGCGGGGACCATGAGCGGCGAAGGCTGGGCCGAGGCATTCCTGGAAATGATGTCCGTCGAGCGGGCGGCGGCGGCCAACACCCTGCGCGCCTACGAGCGGGACCTTGTCGACGCAGCCGGTTTCCTGGCGGCGCGCGGCCTGACCCTGGCCTCCGCCGCCGCCGAGGATGTCGAGGCCTATTTCGCCGATCTGGGACGGCGCGGGCTCTCACCGGCCACGGCCTCCCGGCGGCGGGCGGCCCTGCGCCAGTTCTACCGCTTCGTCCTGGCGGAGGGCTGGCGCCCCGATGATCCCTCCCGCCGGGTCGACGCGCCCCGCCGCGGCAGGCCCCTTCCCAGGGTGCTCAGTCGCGAGGAGGCCGCCGCCCTGATCGCCGCCGCCACAGTCCGGGATGAGGTGAAGGGCCTGCGCCTCGCCTGCATGATCGAGCTGGCCTACGCCGGCGGCCTGCGGGTGTCCGAACTCACCAGCCTGACCCTCGCCGCCGTCGCCCGCGACCCCGACTTCCTGATGATCCGGGGCAAGGGCGGCAAGGAGCGGCTCGCCCCCCTGAACGACGCGGCCCGCGCCGCCGTCCGCGCCTGGAGGGAGGTCAGGGCCCGGACCCTGCCCAAGGGGGACGCGGCCAATCCCTGGCTCTTTCCCTCCGGCGGCAAGGGCGGACGGCTGACCCCGCGGCGGTTCGCCCAGCTGCTGGCCGAGGCGGCGATCGAGGCGGGCATCGATCCGGCGCGGGTCTCCCCCCACGTCCTGCGGCACGCCTTCGCCACTCACCTGCTGGAGGGCGGGGCGGACCTGCGGGTCGTCCAGACCCTGCTCGGCCATGCCGACATCGCCACCACCCAGATCTACACCCATGTGGCGGGCGAGCGCCTGCGCGAGGTGGTCGCCGCCGCCCATCCCCTTTCAGCCTCCCGGAAGCCCCGGCGCGAATCCGGCTTTTCCTGAACCGGCCCACCCACTAGGTTCCCCCCAGCGAAACAGGACGGGATTCCCGCCTCATGGCCGTTCACTATCTCGAGTTCGAGCGCCCCATCGCCGACCTCGAGGCCAAGATCGACGAGCTGTCGCGCCTGGCCGAGACCGCGGGTACGGAAGATCTGACCCGCGAGATCGACGCCCTGCGCGACCGGGCCCGGCAGATGCGCAAGGACGCCTACGCCAACCTCGACGCCTGGCAGAAGACCCAGGTCGCCCGGCACCCCGAGCGGCCCCACTTCGTGGACTACTGCGCCGGCCTGATCGACGAGTTCGTGGAGCTCAAGGGCGATCGGAAGTTCGCCGACGACCAGGCCATCATGGGCGGCATCGGCCGTTTCCGCGGCCGGCCCGTCCTCGTCATGGGCCATGAGAAGGGGCGGGACACCGTCACCCGGGTGAAGCACAACTTCGGCTACGGCCGGCCTGAGGGCTATCGCAAGGCCGTCCGGCTGATGGAGCTGGCCGAGCGCTTCAACCTGCCGGTGATCAGCTTTGTCGACACCCCGGCTGCCTATCCGGGCGTGGGCTCCGAGGAGCGCGGCGTCGCCGAGGCCATCGCCCGCTCCACCGAGAAGTGCCTGATGCTCCGGGCGCCGATGGTGGCCATCGTCACCGGCGAGGGCGGATCGGGCGGCGCCCTGGGCATCGCCTGCGGCAACCGGGTGCTGATCCTCGAACACGCCATCTATTCAGTCATCCCGCCGGAAGGCGCCAACTCCATCCTCTGGCGCGGCGCCCGCACCGCCGAGGAGGCCGCCAAGGCGATGAAGATCACCGCGGCTGATCTCCTGAAGATGAAGATCGTCGACAAGATCATCCCCGAGCCGCCCGGCGGCGCCCACGCCGACCCGGCCGCGGCCCTGCGGATCGTCGGCGACGCCCTGGAGAAGGAACTCGACGGCCTCGAGGGCAAGAGCATCGACAAACTCCTGAAGCAGAGGTCCGAGCGCTTCTACGCCATTGGCCGGAGCGGCCTGAAGTAGATCCAATTGCCGCTTGCCTGACCCCGGGTCCGGCGCTTCAGTGTTCCCCCAAGGGGCGAAGGCCCAAACGCCAAGGGGAGGACATCATGGCGATCAAGACGCGTTTCACCGAGCTTGTCGGTGTCGAGCATCCCGTCGTTCAGGGCGGCATGCAGTGGGTCGGCCGGGCCGAGCTGGTCGCCGCCGTGGCCAATGCGGGCGGCCTGGGCTTCATCACCGCCCTGACCCAGCCCACCCCGGACGCCCTGCGCGCCGAGATCGAGCGCTGCCGCAAGCTGACGGACAAGCCCTTCGGCGTGAACCTGACCATCCTGCCGGCCATCAACCCGCCGCCCTACGCCGAGTACCGCAAGGCCATCATCGAGAGCGGCGTGAAGATCGTCGAGACCGCGGGCAACAAGCCCCAGGAACACGTCGACGACTTCAAGGCCAACGGCGTCATCGTCGTCCACAAGTGCACCAGCGTCCGCCACGCCCTGTCGGCCGAGCGCATGGGCGTCGACGCCATCTCCATCGACGGCTTCGAGTGCGCCGGCCACCCCGGCGAGGATGACGTGCCCGGCCTGATCCTCATTCCCGCCGCCGCCGACAAGGTGAAGGTGCCGATGATCGCCTCGGGCGGCTTCGGCGACGCCCGCGGCCTGGTGGCCGCCCTGGCCCTCGGCGCCGAGGGCATCAACATGGGCACCCGCTTCATGTGCACGAAGGAAAGCCCGATCCACGAGAACGTGAAGCGCCAGATCGTCGAGAACGACGAGCGCGCCACCGACCTCATCTTCCGCACCATGCACAACACCTCGCGGGTGGCGCGCAACGACATCAGCCGCCAGGTGGTGGAGCTGGAGCGCTCGGGCGCCAAGTTCGAGGACGTCCGCGAGCTGGTGGCCGGCACCCGCGGCCGGGTGGTCTACGAGACCGGCGATCCCGACCATGGCATCTGGTCAGCCGGCCAGGTCCAGGGCCTGATCCACGACATCCCGACCTGCGCCGAACTGATCTCGCGGATCGTCACTGAGGCTGAGGCCATCATCAAGGGCCGCCTGGCCCGCTTCGTGGTCTGAGCCCGCCCCAGGGTCCCAAGAACACCCGGCTCCCAAGAAAAAGCCCCGGCCGCTGAGCGGCCGGGGCGAGGATATTCGGGTCGTGTCGGCGGCGTCAGAAGCGCGCCGTCACACCCAGCTTGTAGTAGCGTCCGATCACGTCATAGACGCCGAGGCCGGCCGTCCCGAAGGGCGGGGGCTGGTCGGTCAGGTTCTCGACGGCCAGGCGCGCCCGCATGTTCTTCAGGCCCATGGGCGTGCCGATCATTTCGGCGAAGTCATAGGAGAAGACCAGGTCGTGGCGCATGTAGGCGTCCACGGTCAGGGGCGTCCGGGTCTCGAGGGTGAAGTC
Organism: Phenylobacterium sp.; assembly: GCA_020402585.1. Lineage (GTDB taxonomy): Bacteria > Pseudomonadota > Alphaproteobacteria > Caulobacterales > Caulobacteraceae > Phenylobacterium. The sequence continues at coordinate 21,174 of JADBZH010000124.1, forward strand.
GTTGTTGAACTTCGACTCCCCGATGTAGTTGAAGGTCCAGATCGCCGAGAAGGGCCCGCGGGTGTAGGCCGACTCCAGCTTCCACTGCCATTCGGCGTTGCCGATCTCGCCCACGTCCCGGTTCAGGTCCGTGCCGAAGCCGTTGACCGAGGTCTCCTGCTGCCGCACCGAGAACAGGTCAAGGTTGAAGTCCAGGGCCCCGGGATCGCCGCCCCCAAAGCGGTCAAAGCCGCGGATGGAGGCCAGCTCCAGGTTCCAGTCCAGGCCGACCGTGAAGCCCTGGAAGTTGGTGTAGCCCGCGTTAACCCGGCCGGTGAGGGGGCCGTCGATCCCGTCGATCACTCCACGTCCAATGATCTGGCCCGCTTGCACCCCTGTCGAGGCGTTGCCTCGCTGGAAGCGGTTGCAGACCTCGCTCGGATAGCTGTTCGAGTCGTAGCAGGTGCTCAAGATCGCTGTAAGGTTAAACTCCACAATGGCCTTGGTCAGTTGCACGTTCACGAAGTCGAAAGTCAGGGCCAGGCGTGGGATGAAGCTCGGCTGGTAGACAAAGCCCAATGTCCACTGCTCGGCGATCTCATTCTCCAGGTCCGGGTTTCCAGCGGTGGCGCCCTGTACAGTAAAGCTCTGGACGTTCGAGATCAGCGGGAAATTGGCCGGAAGGCCAAGGGCCGTAAAGGCGGCGGCGCAGTTCGCCCTGCGTGCGGTCGGATTGGGTCCGACATTGATATTCCGGGAGTCGCAGGGGTCCGTCGCCGTCATGAATTGTGTTGCTCGGGGCAGGAAGAGCTCTGTGATGGCGGGCGCCCGGAAGGACTTGCTCTGGGTGCCGCGGATCGTGAGGTCGTTGACCGGCTTCCAGCGCAGGCCGTAGCTCCAAGCCTCGTCTTCCCCGGCCTGGGAATTGTCGATGTAGCGGTAGGCGCCCTCGACCTCGAGGCCCTGAAGGCCGATGAAGGTGAAATCGCCGCCGAACAGAGGAACGGCCAGTTCCCCATAGAATTCGGTGGTTTCGAAGGAGCCGGACAGGGGGGTAATGGCGGCGGATCTGCCGACGCCGTCCCGCTGGGGCTGATTGGGCTGGAAGTCGGAGTCTTCCTGGCGGAACTCGTAGCCGACATTGAAGCCCAGCGCGCCTGCGGGAAGGTCGACAATGTCGCCGCCGAAATTGGCCTGATAGACCGTCTGGTCGATCTGGTACTCGCTTCTGAACTGAACAGCGATGTAGTCCAGGGCCGCCTTGGAGGGAGCGCCTTCGCCGAAGAGGTTCAGCGGCGCGCAGCCCGCCGCCCGTGCTGCAGCGTCGCGGCAGACAATGGCGCCAGTGGCGTCGCGGACCGCATCAATCGCCTGCAGGAAGCGCGTCTGCACCATGTTCGGCTGTGAGAAATACCCGGATGATTGACCCCTGTTGAAGGAAACATCCCAGCTGAATTCCCGTCCGAAAAGGTCAAGGTCACCCTCTGCGACCAGGACGCCCCGATAGAGATCGCCCTGCGCAGTTGTCTTGTTCTGAACAACATCGGCAGAGGATCGGCTCAGGAAGAAGATCTGATCACCTGCAGAAGCCGTATCCCCTGGAAGCGCCGTGGGCTGCGACAGGATAACGGCCCGGGCCTGGGCTGACAGGAAGGGGTTGGACGTCGACATCCTCAGGGGCGTATTCGGGTTTCCGAACACCGGGGCGTTGTAGATCGGCTGGTTGAAAGGCTCCTCGGCGTCGACCCGGGAGAGGAAAGCCTCCGCCTTCAGGCGAAACCGGGGGGTCACCTCAAAGGTCGCGAAACCTGAAGCGACATGGCGATCGAGCGGCGAGCGCAGCGAACTAAGCGGAGCAAGGTTCAAACCGTCTCCGCCAGCGGCGATGGCCGCCTGGTAGAACGTCCCTGTCTGGTAGGGCACTAGGTTTCCAGACCTATCGAACTGGGCGGCGATCCGGCCTCCGGGGCTGTTCGGATCCGCTATGGTCAGGATGCCAGAGAGGGCGGGGCCGCCCGTCCGGAAGGGCAATCCCCCCAAGGTGGTCTCTGGGACCCGGCGATCCTTGATCAGGATGGCGCCCGCGATCAGGTCCGCCGGACCGGTATTCAGCGGGTTGTTGGCGAAGGCGATCTGCCGGTTGGTCACCGACCGGTCGGTGAATGCGAGACCCTCAGTCCTGTTGAACTCGTAGCTTCCCGTGATGCTCAGGCGGTCATCGAGGAAGCTCCTGCCCCCTATGATGCGGGCGCGGTATTCCTCGGCGTCTCCGTACTCCGAAAGGCCGAACTGGCCGTTCAACTCGAGTCCTTCGAAACGGGTCTGCGTGATGATGTTCACCACACCACCGATGGCGTCAGAACCATATACAGCGCCGCCGGAACCGAAGACCCTTTCGGTGCGGGCCACGAGGCCGGTCGGGATGGAATTCAGGTCGACCTGGCCCCCGGGGCCGGCGCCGCTGAAGGGAGAAGCCGCGTTCGAGCTCACGAACCGGCGCCCGTTGACCAGGGTCAGGGTTCGGTTGGTGCCCAGGTTCAGCAGGTTAACGTAATTGCGGCCCGTGCCGAAGGTTGCCTGATCCCCGATGGGATTGACCGGGATGCCAGAGGAGGGCGAGTCGTTCAGGGCCTCGGCGAGGTTGGTCTGTCCCTTGGCCTCGATCCGCTCGGAGGAGATCACCAGCAGGGGCTGGCTGGCCTCCAGGTTCGGCCGCTGGATACGCGAGCCGGTCACGACCAGTTCCCCGACCTCGGTCGAAGCTTGTTGCGCCGATGCGGAGGACGCGAAGGCGACGCCGCAGAAGGCGACGGACGCCATTAGGCCCGCCCGAAGCGCGCCAGAAACGGAAGAATTCATTGCTAGGCCCCCAGCCTGTCTCGTTTAAGTTGAATCGGGATGGACTGCTCGCGTACATAATGCGCACGATAAAGCCCACCCCGAGTCCCTGCCGCCGGATTAGGGCGCCGGTCACCCGCGATCAAACGCAAGGACCCCTTCTCCCGCACTGCAGAAGAAGATGTGTCTATTTAGTGACAGTGGGCGACGACCGTCTGCGGGAAACGCCGCCCTTGCCGGCCCTCATGCGATCCGGCGGAGGGCGGCGGCGATCTCGTCCACAGCCTCCGCCGAGGTCGCCCAGGAGCACATGAACCGCACCGATCCATCCAGAAAGCGGTAGACGAACCAGCCCTCGGCCCGCAGGGCCTGCAGCCTGTCCTCATCCATGTGCACGAAGACCCCGTTGGCCTCCACCGGATGCGCCAGGGGGAAGGGGCAGGCGGCCGCCAGACGGGCCGCCATGGCGTTGGCGTGCGCCGCGCGCCGGGCCCAGGCGCCGTCCGCCAGCAGGCCGAGGAAGGGCGCCGCCAGGAAGCGTCCCTTGGAGGCCAGCTGCCCCGATTGCTTGAGCCGGGCGTCGAAGCGCCGGGCCAGGTCCCGGTCGAAGATGACGATGGCCTCGCAGGGCGGCATGCCCGACTTGGCCCCGCCCAGAACGAGCAGATCCACTCCCATCGGGCCGAGGGTCCGGACGTCGAAGCCTGCGGCGGCGGCGTTGGCCAGCCGGGCGCCGTCCAGGTGGATCCCCAGGCCGGCGGATTTCGCCCGGGCGCAGAGGGCCGCGAGGGCCTGCCCCGGATAGACCGCCCCGTACTCGGTGGCCTGGGTCAGGGACAGGGCTGCGGGGGGCTGGCGGTGCGAGACCTCGGGCTCAGAGAGGGCCGCCTCGAGGCCCGCCGGGTCGATGCGGCCCGAGGCGCCATCCAGTCCGGTCAGGCCGACGCCGTGCCCGAACAGTCCCGGGGCGCCGGTCTCGTCGGTCAGGACATGGGCGTGGCGATGCGCCAGCACGGCCTCGAACGGGCGGGCCAGGGCGGCCAGGCAGATGGCGTTGGCCGCCGTGCCCGAGGCGACGAAGCGCACCTCGGCGTCGGCGTCCAGCAGGGCGCGGACGGCGTCCGCCGCCGCCGCCGTCACCGGGTCGGACCCGTAGCCGGGGGTGAAGCCTGCGTCATTGGCCCGGACAAGGGCCTCCATCGCCTCCGGCGCAGCGGGCGCCGTATTGTCCGAGGCGAAGTCGTAGCGCGCCATGTTTCGGCTCAGCCCGCCTCGCGGGCCCAGGCCCGGACGTCCTCGACGTAGAGGTCCGGCTCCTCCATGGCGGCGAAGTGCCCGCCCCGGGGCATCTCGCTCCAGCGGACGATGTTGTAGGCCCGCTCGGCCCAGCTGCGCGGCGGGGCGGAATAAAGGGGTTCGCCGGGGAAGTTGGCGAAGGCCGTGGGGGTCTCGCACCGCTCGCCGGGCTTGAAGGCGACCCCGCCCTCTTCAAGGAGGCCGCGATAGTACCAGGCGCCGGTCGTGAAGCTGCCGGTCATCACGTAGATCATGATGTTGGTCAGCAGCTGGTCACGGGAATAGGCCTGGTCCAGGGTCTTCACCGACAGGTCCGACCAGTCATGGAACCGCTCGGCGATCCAGGCCGCCTGGCCGACGGGATTGCCCGCCGCCATCCAGGCGATGGACTGGGGCTTGGAAGCCTGCAGGCGGAAATAGGCGCCCATCAGCTCCATCATCTGGCCCTGGCGGGTGATCCAGGCGATCTCCGCCTCGGAGGTCGGCCCGCCGTGGGGCCTGAAGCCGATCATGTTCAGATGGATGGCCCGGACGCTGTCGCCGTGGTTGTGGCCCAGCCAGGAGGTGACCAGCCCCCCCCAGTCGCCGCCCTGGGCGAGGTAGGAGCTGTATCCCAGGACCTCGGTCATCAGCTGGTTGAACAAGGCCGCCGTGGCCTTCTGGCCGATGGGCCGCTTCGGCTTGGACGAGAAGCCGAAGCCGGGCAGGGAGGGGATGACCAGGTCGAAGGCGTCCGCCGGGTCGCCGCCGAACCGGCTGGGGAAGGCCAGCTTCTCGATGGCGCCCCAGAACTCGAAGTGCGAGCCGGGCCAGCCGTGGGTGATCAGCAGGGGCCGCTTGCCGCCCGCCTCGCCCACCACGTGCAGGTAGTGCAGGTCAAAGTCCCCGACCCTGGCCGTGAACTGGGGAAACCGGTTCAGGTTGGCGACCGCGGCCTTCCAGTCGAAGCCGTCGGTCCAGTGGGCGCAGAGGGACCTCAGCCAGGCGCCGTCGCAGCCATAGGCCCAGCCGTCCTCCACCTCGGGAGCCACCGGCCAGGGATAGGCCCGGACCTGGGCGAGAACCGCCTCGACCTCGGCCTCGGTCCAGCGAACTTCAAAGGGCGTGGGCATGGCGTCTCTCCGGCGTCTTGAAGGGCGGCATCTCCACCGCCTGCCGGCGGCAAGGTCAAGGGGCGGCTTCGGCGATGGCGCCCAGGCAGGCCAGCCGGTGCAGGCGCCGGCACTCTTCCGGGGTCATCTGTCCCAGGAGGATCAGGCCGGCGAAGCCATAGACCAGGGCCCAGAAGATGTTCCCGAAATCCGACACGTCGCCGGCGATGACGCCGGCGTCGATCAGGCCCTGGACATGACGGAACTGGCAGTCCTTGGCCCGCTCGCCCGCCGCCAGCAGGCCCTCGGAGGGGAGCGCCTTCATGTCCGCCATGTTGAACATCAGGGCGTAGGACCGCGATTGGCTCACGGCAAAGTCCAGATAGGCCTCGCCGACCGCGATGGTGCGTTCGACCGGGTCGCTGCGGGATCCGAAGGCCGCCTCCAGGGCGTCGGCGAAGCGGTTGTAGGCGCTGGTCCGCACCGCATCGATGATCTCGTCCTTGTCCCGGAAATACCGGTAGGGCGTCATCGGGCTGACCCCCAGCGCGACCGCCAGCTGGCGCATGGTCACGGCCTCGATTCCCTGCTCGGCGAACAGCTGCTCCGCCGCCTGGCAGAGGCGGGTTCGGAAGCCGGCGATCTCGGCGTCAGACAGGACTCGGGGCATTTCGTCTTCCGTGTCAGGGCTGCCGGAAGCGACGCCCTTGCGCCCGCCTCCCGGAAGGTTCAACACTTTACATCGTAATCTGGCCGAGGCGCGACCCCGATGAGCGAAAAGATCCGCAGCAACCCCTATCTGACCGGCAACTTCGCCCCGTTGCATTCCGAGGACGACTTCGACCTGGAAGTGGTCGGCGATCTGCCAGCCGGTCTGGAGGGCGCGCTCTATCGCACCGGTCCCAACCCGCAGTTCCAGCCCCTGGACCCGAACTACCACTGGTTCACCGGCGACGGCATGGTGCACGCCTTCCGGATCGGCGGCGGCAAGGTCGCCTACTGCAACCGCTATGTCCGCACCCCGAAATGGGAGCTGGAGCACCAGCATGGCCGAGCCCTGTTCGGCGGCTTCAACCCCATGCTCAGCGATCCCCTGGCGGCGGGCCAGGACAGCGGCGTCGCCAACACCAACATCCTCTTCCACGCCGGACGCCTGCTGGCCCTGGAGGAGGGTCACATGCCCTTTGAGATCGACCGCGACACCCTGGAGCCCCGCGGCTACGCCAGCGAGTATGTCGGGCGGGTGACCGCACACCCCAAGCTCGATCCGAAGACCGGCGAGATGATCTGGTTCGGGTACGGCGTGGGACCCCGCCCCTTTTCCACCACCATGAGCTACGGGGTCACGGACGCCACGGGCAAGGTTGTCCGCCGGACCGACTTCGAGGCGCCTTACTCGGCCATGGTCCATGACTTCCTGGTCACCGAGAACTACGTGCTCTTCCCCGTCATGCCCCTGACCGGCAGCCTGGAGCGGGCCATGAAGGGCCTTCCCGGCTACGCCTGGGAGCCGGACAAGCCCTCCTATGTCGGCCTGATGAAACGGGGAGAGGATCCCTCCCGCATCCGCTGGTTCACCACCCAGCCGGGCTATGTCTTCCACCCGATGAACGCCTATGAGGCGGACGGAAGGATCGTGGCCGAGGTGTGCCTCTATGACGCCGCGCCCCTCTTCCCCCTCGCGGACGGCCGGCCCGGCTCACGCAGCGGCGCCCGCCTGACCCGCTGGGAGTTCGACCTGACGGGCGCCACCGACCAGGTGAAGGAGACGGCGATCGACGACCTGGACTCCGAGTTCCCCCGTCTCGATGAGCGGTTCGCAGGCCTCGCCTACCGGCACGGCTACTACGCCGCTGACACCACCGGGGCGAAGTCGGTCAAGATGAACGCCATCGCCCACATGGACCTGAAGACCGGAACCCGGAAGGTCTGCACCTTCGAGCCCGGCGACCAGGTCTCAGAGCCCGTCTTCGTCCCGCGATCGGAAACCGCCGCCGAGGGTGAGGGCTGGCTGACCGCCGTAGTCTGGCGGGCCGCCGAGAATCGCTCGGACCTCGTCATCCTCGACGCCTCGGATGTCGACCGCGGTCCTGTGGCGCTGGCCAAGGTCCCCCGCCGGGTGCCCTTCGGCTTCCACGGCAACTGGGTGAACGCCTAGAGCCTGTTCCTTTCAGACGGACCGTCTGAAGGGACAAAACAGGCTCTCAATTCAATACGTGAGATCATGTTTCGCTCCGATAACCGGTTCCCGTTTATCGGAACCTGATCGAGGGCCTCCGCCTTCGTCCAACCGACACAGTTCCGGGTCAGACTACGCGGCCTGCAAGCCTTGGCCCGGAGCGCCCATGTCTCATCATCCCCTGAACCGCCGTGACGCCCTGGCGGGCCTTTCCGCCTCCGCCCTCGCCCTGGCGAACCTGACGCCGGCAGACGCCCAGGCGGCGCCCTCGGGAGCCTTCCGGCACGGCGTGGCCAGCGGCGATCCGGATGCGACAAGCGTCGTGCTGTGGACCCGCGTCACGACGACGGCCCCGGTTGAAGTCGAGTGGGAGCTGGCCCACGACGCCGCCTTCGCCCGGCCGGTGCAGGGGGGCAGGCTGACCGTCGGCCCCGAGCGGGATTTCACCGTCAAGGTCCTGGCCTCGGGTCTGACCCCCGGCGCGCGCTACCACTACCGTTTCCGGGCCCTGGGCGAGACCTCCCCCGCGGGGCGGACCCTGACCCTGCCGACGGGCCGGCTCGACCGGCTGGGCCTGGCCCTCGTGTCCTGCTCCAACTTCACCTTCGGCTTCTTCAACGCCTATGCCGCCATCGCGCGGGATGCGGCGGTGGACCTGGTCCTGCACACCGGCGACTACATCTACGAGTATGCGGCGGACGGATGGGGCGGCGAGACCGCGCGCCGGCTCGGCCGGGTCCACGAGCCCTCGAACGAGATCGTCAGCCTTTCGGACTACCGGATCCGTCACGCCCAGTACAAGTCCGACGCCGGCTCCCGCGCCATGCTCGCCGCCAAGCCGCTCCTGTGCTGCTGGGACGACCACGAGAGCGCCAACAATCCCTGGACGGACGGGGCTGAGAATCACCAGCCGGCGACCGAGGGCGACTGGGCCGCCCGGCGGGACGCCGCCCTCCAGGCCTATTACGAGTGGATGCCGATCCGCGATCCTGCGCCCGGGCGGACCCGCGCCCAGTTCTGGCGGACCTACGTCTTCGGCGACCTCGCCACTCTGAACACCCTGGAGACGCGACACACCGCCCGGGCCCTGCAGGTGGACTATGCCGACTGGCGCGACAAGGTGAGCAGCCGGCAGGACGCCGAGGCCCTCGAGCGCGAGACGATCGGCGCCCCGGGCCGGCGGCTGATCGGTCCGGAGCAGGAGGCGGACCTTGAGGCCGCCTGGCGGGCTTCGGTGACCGCGGGCCAGCCCTGGCGGCTGATCGGCAATCCCATGCCCATCGCCCGGACCCGCGTGCCTGATGTCGCCGCCCTGGGACTGGTCCCGGACCCCTCGAACCCGGCCGCCGCCGTCCTGGCCTGGAAGGGGCGGTGGAACCTGCCCTTCTATCCGGACACCTGGGATGGCTACGCCTGGGCCCGCGAGCGCTTCTATGCCGCCGCCCGGGACGCCGGCGCCACGGACCTGGTCTTCCTGACCGGGGACAGCCACAGCTTCTGGGCCAACCGGCTGGCGGATGCGGAGGGAAGGCCCGCCGGGGTGGAGATCGGGACGGCGGGGGTCACCTCGCCGGGCGATTTTGTGGAGAGCGGGTTCGACAAGGCCCTGGCGCATCGGCTGGACCAGGCCTTCACCGACCACAATCCCGAGGTCCTTTGGACGGACAACCTGCACCAGGGCTACGTCCGGCTCGAACTGGACAGGTCGGCGGGGCGGGCCAGCTTCGTCGCCGTCCGGTCCCTCGAGACGGCAGATCCAGGGGTGACTGTGCTTCGCCAGATGAAGATGGTCCGGCGCGGCGGCGAACTGGACCTGGGGCTGCTCTAGCCCGAGGTCGTAGCGGCCGGATCGCCCGGCGCCCGGCCATGCGGGTGTTTTGCAATCTGTGGAGAGGCCATTTATTCTCCACTCATGTATGTCGGGTTTGAGATCCCGCCTTCGCGTCGGTGCGTTGGGGGGCGTTGGTCGTAGCGGGAGGTTGGGAATGATCCGGCGTTGGGTGGCCCTTCTGGCTGTGCTGTCTCTGGGGGCCTGTGGTGTGGGCGCCGGTGGCGGCGACAGTACAGGCAGCGGGGGTCCCGCCTTCCTGCGGATGTTCGGGGGCCAGTCCGAGTCTCCGGCGCCCAGCGAGGCTGACGCCGGGCGGCTGCTGTCCCAGGCCACCTTCGGCGCGACGGACGCCAGCATCGACGCCGTCAGGGCCGGCACGATCCCGGACTGGATCCAGGGCCAGATCGCCCTACCGCCGCCGACCCAGACCCATCTTGCGCACGTTGAGGCCCGGCTCGCCCAACTCATCGCCGCCAATCCGACTGCGATGCTTGGAGCGGAACACTTCTATGAGACCTGGTGGCGGACCTCGGTCACCAGCCCGGACCAGCTGAGACAGCGCGTCGCCTTCGCCTATTCGCAGATCTTCGTGATCTCGTTGAACACCGACGTGGTCGATATCCGCGGGGCGGCGTCCTACTATGACATGCTGACGGCCAACGCCTTCGTGAACTACCGCACCCTGCTGGAAAAGGTGACGCTCCATCCCATGATGGGCCGGTACCTGACCTACCTGGCCAACCAGAAGGAGGACGCGGCGGGTACGCGGACCCCAGACGAGAACTACGCCCGGGAGGTCCTGCAGCTGATGAGCACCGGCCTGGTCGAGCTGAATCCGGACGGGACTCCGAAGCTCGACATCAATAACAAGCCGCTCCCGGCCTATACCCCGGCGGACATTTCGGGCCTGGCGAAGGTGTTTACGGGGCTGTCCTGGTACAACGCCACGCCGACCAATACGACCTTCTTCGGCGGCAACCGCGCGGCGGACGCCTCCGTCCGTCCGATGATCTTCTATAACCAGTACCACTCCATATCGCAGAAGTCCTTCTTGGGGACCACCATCCCCGCGACGGCGACGGCCAATGGCGCGGCGGACCTGGCGATCGCCCTCGACACCCTTTTCAACCACCCCAATGTCGGGCCCTTCATGGCCCGGCAGATGATCCAGAGGCTGGTGACCAGCAATCCCTCGCCCGCCTATGTCCAGAGGGTCGCCGCGGTCTTCAACAACAACGGATCCGGCGTGCGGGGCGACATGGCCGCCGTCGTCGCCGCCATTCTGACGGACACTGAGGCGCGCTCGACGACGCTGGCCGACGATCCGGGATACGGCAAGCTTCGGGAGCCGGTCCTGCGCATGACCCATTGGATGCGGGCCTTCGGGGCGACCTCGACGACGGGGCTGTGGAGGGTCCAGTCCACCTCAGGCAACACCTCCCTGGGCCAGTCTCCGCTGGCGTCACCCTCCGTCTTC
>JADBZH010000125.1 GCA_020402585.1 Phenylobacterium sp.
ACGCTCTTCCGATCTGTGCCGGCGGTCTTCTGGACGGGCGCCAACGGGTCGGCGGCGCCGGGGATGGAAGGCTTCGTCAAGGCCGAGTGGCAGGCCCTCGCCCAAAGCATCACTTCCGCCGTCGGCGGCTCCGGGCCTGAGATCGCCTGGGCCGAGCTGCCGGACTGGCGCCCGGGCTGCGGCTCCAAACACCTGGACCCCGACATCCACGACCGCCTCATCGCCGAGGCCGAGGGCAGCCCGATCCGCGCCCGACGGATTGAGATCGCCGCCTCCGACGACATCGACGAATTCCTGTTCGACCAGGGCTTCAGCGACGGCCTGCCCCTGGTCCCCCCCACCCCGGAGCGGGTGATCCGCATGCTGGCGGGCACGACCCGCGACCCCCAGGACGTCGTCGCCATCGTGCCGCCGAACCTGGCGCCCGCCACGGTGGAGAAGGTCGCCATCAACGCCGTGATGGCCGGCTGCCGGCCGGAATACCTGCCGGTGGTCATCGCCGCCCTGGAGGCGGTCTGCACCGACGAATTCAACATCCACGGGGTCAACGCCACCACCATGGGCGCCTCGCCCGTCCTGGTGGTCAACGGGCCGATCCGTCACCGGATCGGCATGAACATGAAGCTGGCCGCCCTGGGGACCGGCAACCGCGCCAACGCCACCATCGGCCGGGCGGTGCGGCTCATCATCCGCAACCTCGGCGGCGCAAGGCCGGGCGGCGTGGACCGCTCCACCCTGTCCAGTCCCATGAAGTTCACCATGTGCTTCGCCGAGTGGGAGGAGGGCTCGCCCTGGGATCCCCTGCACGTGGAGCGAGGCTTTGCGCGCGAGGACTCGGTGGTCACCGCCTTCGCCATGACCAGCGGCCCGGTCCAGATCGTCGACCAGGAATCCCGCCGCCCGGACCAGATCGCCGGGACCCTGGGCCTGGGGCTGGAGGGCATGTTCCTGCCCAAGATCCGGCGCATGCCGGTGGACGCCCTGCTGGTCGTCTGTCCCGAACACATCAACACCCTGATGGTGGACGGCGACTATCCCAAGGACCGGCTGCGGGCGCGGATCCAGGAGGTCACCGCCCGGCCCCTGCGGGAGATGGTGTCGAACGACATCTCCGGCGCGGGCATCCCCGTCGCCTCCGCCGCGCGCATGACGCCCGAGATGCTGGACACGCCCACGCCCAAGTTCGCCGACGGCAAGTACATCCACATCGTCGTGGCCGGCTCGGAGGCGGGCAAGTTCTCGGCCGCCTTCCACGGCTGGGTCACCGGGGCCATGGGCTCAACGGTCGTTTCCAGGAAGATCGACTGCTGATAGCCTCGTTTCCGGACTTCGGAGGAAAGTCATGACCACCATTCTGGATCCGACCGACGAGCGCGTGCCCGTCGCCCGTCAGATCACACCGCGAACGGGAAAGATCGAGGGGGTGATCGGCCTCCTCGACATCAGCAAGCCCCGGGGCAACGTGCTCCTCGACGAGCTGGAGCGCCTGCTGGCCGACCGCTTCCCGGACAACGAGATCCGGCGCTACGCCAAGCCGACCTTTACCAAGCCCTGTCCTTCGGACCTGCGGCTGAAGATCAAGTCGGAGTGCAGCGTCCTGGTGGAAGCCCTCGCCGATTGAGGATCATGCACGACGTGCAGTCTGCACGACACTGTGTGGTTCGAGATCCAGGGGCTCCCCGCCGTCTCCATCGCTTCCAGTGAGTTCGCCGAGGCCGCCGAGGTCCAGCGCAAGGCGCTGGGCATGGAGGGCGCGCGCTACCTGCTGGTCGATCATCCGATCCAGGACGCCAACGACGAGGAAATGCGCGCCAAGGCCCGGGAGGTCTTCGAGTCCGTCGTTACCGCCCTGACGGCCTGAGCCCCGTCAGCGCCAGGCGAAGACGCCCGAGGCCAGGTCCCGCCACGGCGGACCGCCAGCTTGCAGCCGTCCGCCGGTGTGGATCTGATGGATCAGCCCACCGCGGCGGCGACCGCGCTCGCCATGCTCTCGGTTCGACGCCCAAGCAGGGCTGAGAGGGTTCCGCTGGTCTCCTTCAGCCATCCATCGGCGGCCTTGAGATCGACGTCGACCAGCAGGGCTGCAAACCCCGCCGGCAGGCCAAAGCTCTCCAGAACGCCATGATAAACCTCGGGCGGAAGGTCATTGTAGGGCAGAGGCTTGCCGGTCTGCCGCGCAACTTCGGCGGCCAGTTCAGCGAGCGTAATCGTCTCGTCCCCAGCCAGTTCGTAGGTCGCCCCGGCATGGGCGGCGTCGGCGGCCACGATGGCGATGGCTTCGGCATAGTCGCGACGAACGGCGGGCGTGAACGGCGCCGCGCCGGCGGACCCGATCAGGGCCCCGGCCTCCAGCGCCGTTCCCAGAGTGCGGGTCCAGTTCTCCGTATACCAGCCATTACGCAGCACCGTGGCGCGCAGACCTGACGCCGCGATGAGGGCCTCGGTCTCACGGTGGTCCTCCGCGATCAGCAGCGGGGAGACATCGGCCTTGAGCATCGAGGTGTAGATGAGCCGTCCCACGCCGGCGGCGGCGGCGGCGGCAATGACGTTGCGGTGCTGGCCGACCCTGTCGTTGAAATCGCTCGAAGAAATCAGGACCAGCGTATCCACACCCGACAGCGCAGTCTCGAGCGCTTCCGCCGGATGGGTGTAGTCGAACGCGCGGGCTTCAAGACCGAGATCGGCCACCTTGGCGGTATCGCGCGCCAGGGCGATGACCGGGGCGGAACCTGTGCGGGTCTTCAGAATGTCGATGGCGGCGCGGCCAAGTTGTCCGTTGGCTCCGGTGATCGCAATTGTCATGGGTGGGAAACCTTCCTTGGGGTTGACCACACCCAGATAGTCCGACACGAACGAAACGTAAGTACCAACATTTTTGTAAGTATGAATTGGGAGGATCAGGCCGTGGACTTCGTCCCCGATGTGCTGAACGAGAAATGCCAATCGCGGTTGGCTCTAAGTCACGTCACCAACCGATGGGGCCCGCTGGTGCTCATCGCGCTGATGGACGGCGACCTGCGGTTCAGCGCTCTGCGTCGGAGGATCGGAGGCGTATCGGAACGGATGCTGACCCAATCTCTTCGCCTCCTGGAGGGCGATGGCCTGATTGAGCGCATCGCGCATCAGGTGGTGCCGCCGCATGTGGATTACCGGCTGACGCCTATGGGTGAGGAGATTGCAAAGAACGTTCTGACACTGGCGCGGTGTCTCGAGAGCAACCTCGGAGAAATCATGAGATTTCGTAAGCTCAGGGCGGAGGCGACGTCAGATGGGTCGGCGTGATCGGGCGCGTAAGGACCGACGTGTTACGGTGACCCTCTACGAAACCCCAGTACTGAGCGACTGAGCGCCTTCACCCTGGGGAGCTCCACCGACGGCCAGACTGGTGCGCGTCGATGTCCCAAGCCTGCTGCACAACAAGTCCCGATGCCTTGAGTGACGATCTATTTCACACAGTGTCACCGTAACTCCCTCTCCGAGGTCAAAGGTTGAGCGCGCCGGTCAGACCGAAATCCCGCAATGGCTTAAGTCCCACGACAGCGCGGATCGCTGATAGTGTTTGCTGGCCGTTCCAAGGACCAACTGTGCGGGGGTTGCCGCCGACGTGCGTTGTCAGAACTAAGGTAACAGCCGAGATTCCTTCGACCATCTCGGCGTCATGCAGATCAAACGCATTGACGGAATAACTCGTACCCGCGCGGTACACCTGCTCATCGACGAGCTGGAGTGCAAAGCGCTCCTGAGTCTTCGATAGCTCGCTTAAGTGATCACCATACTCCACCCTGTAGAAGACATGCTCGCCAGACGGATCAGCCACGGAACGATAGGCCCGGTGCCGGATAGCACCGTCGATGACGCGACTTTTCAAGTCGAATACGTGATCGTGAACTTCAAATCCCGGCTGTTCGACCCCACTACATTTCCAGAGATGAAGGCGCAAGGCGTGGGGTGGAGTTTCGATCTTTACGACGTTGAAGCCCAGAGGATGGAGCGTAACGAGTTGATCGCCCAGCGGACTGGCAAGGACTGCAGTTTCAAAATCACCCCCGTCGGCCGCGCGGCAAAGCTCGGAGTAGAGGGCTTCCAAATCAAACATACGGGTTCGCTCTTGAGTTCGCGGCCTTGAGAACTGAGCGGACATCGGTTGAGTTTAAAGCGATAGCGAAGCCAAGCTGTTTCACAAGAGTTGGGATGGTGGTGAGGGATAGAGCGCCGGTCGACCATTCTGCTTTGCCCAAGTTGATTATTTGGCCACGCTCTGATGCGATGCGAAGATCCTCCTGTACGGAGGTGTAGAATTTCGTTCCTGCGGGCGAGAACCAGCCCGGCCAGCGCTTGTCCTCACGAGTCAACACAACACCGGTGTCGCTCAAGTCGTAACGAAAAAGGGAAAACTCAGGGAGGACGAACACGTGTACCTTTAGTAGGCGGTTGCCAGCTGCCGTTTGTCCCGCAACGAGAATGGTTGCGAGGATCTCGTTTCGGATTCGATCTGAATCCCAAGGGTCTTGTCCGGCATCCGGCAACGAGTTGCGATGGCTAGCATAGAGGTTGAGCACATCTTGGTTTGCCGGGTCAGGAAGTATGAGGTGGACGTGGCGAGCGACCTGGTCACGTTGCGCAGCCTCGGCCAAGCGAGGGAGAGCTTTGGCTCTGAACCATCGCGCTGACCGACCTCGGAACCAGTAGGCCTCGGTGTCTTTCAGGGCGTCGTCCAGCTTCGGGCCAATGTTCCAAGCATCGATAACCTGAAGATCTTCCTTGAAGCTCTCGGGTGGCGAGAGCAGGCGATACCAAACGAGCGCAATGAAGGCGAGAAGAACGCCTGCGCTCAAATTGTCGAGTAAGCCAGACCAATAGTGATCCAGCGTAAACAAGCAGGCGCGAGCCAGTGTTAGGAGGACTAACAGGACAACGAGTCCCACCCCATAAGCGAAGAGAAGCTTGGATCTCGCGCCATGCGGCTTTGCCGTCCGAAGTGCGATCGTCCCTATTATCTTGAGCGTATTCATAGTGACGTGTTGTTCCCCAACTCAGATCAGTAAGAATTTATACGGCCCGAGCCGCTGATCGCTACCCTCAAAAATGTACGCCGTCAGAACATTCGGGACAGGCGGGCTGCCTCCCTTGCGGAGAATTGGCCCCATCTGGGATGTTTATCTAGTCGGCGACTTTGCGGTATTGCAAGTGCAGGTGCTCGATATTCTGGCGTTTAATGCGCTTCTGTTCGGCCAGGATCTGTGCGGGTGTTACGGTGACACTGTACAAAACCCCGGTCCGATGTGACTGAGTTCCTTCACCCTGGCGAGTGCCGCCGATGGCCAGACTTGCGCGCGTCATTCTCCCAGGCCTGCCGCACAACAAGTCCAGATGCCGTGAGTGACGATCCATTTCAAACAGTGTCACCGTAACTCGCCATTCCGGCCTGGACCATCAACCTGATGGCGGCCCAGGTCTGAAGCTCAGGACTTTCCGGTGAGGTCGGGGCGCGAGGCCAGAAACGCGGCTTTTTCAGCGGCGGTCAGCGTCTTTCCCGGCTTCATGCGCGACACCTTGGGCGTCGGCTTCGCAAATGTCCCGGGCTTTGGACTGCCCCCCGGGAGATCGGAGAGCCGCTTGACGGGAGGCTTCATGACAGCGTCCTCGAATGGGAATCGGGTGGTCAGAGACTCGCAGATTCCGGCCCTCAGAGCATCTGCTGCGTGGCAGGGTTTCAAACCGTCCCGGCCATGGGGGTTGCGGTGACACTGTCCGAAACCCCCTCCTGTGCGACTGAATTCCTGCCCCCTAGCGCCAGGCGAAAACGGGTTGCTCCAGGTCCGTCACCCGCGTGACGCGGCCTGCCACCAGCTCCCGCAGCTGGTAGACGACCGCCGCCGTGGGCGCGTGAATCTGGTGCTCATCCGAGATCCGGAGCCGGATGAGGGGCCGGTCGCTCTCGGGAATGGTCTCGAAGTCCACGGCGTCCGGGGCGGCGATGTAGTCGAGCCGGATCAGGTGGGTCGAGGCCACCTCCGCCGGGTTCGGCCGCAGGGCCGCCGGGTCCCGGAGCCAGGCGACCACCGGGGTGATCACATAGCCGGACCGGGTGGGGTAGTCGTCCAGGAGGCCGAGGATCTCGCTCTTCGGGAGGTCCAGCCCGACCTCTTCCGAGAGCTCCCTCAGGGCCGCCTCCTCGAGGGTCTCGCCGGGGTCCAGCCGTCCGCCGGGCAGGGCCCACTGGCCTGAATGGGCCCGCAGGCTGGCCGCGCGACGGGTCAGGACGAAGGCGGTCTGCCCCGAACCATCGTCCGCCACCGTCAGGGTCAGGGCCACGGCGGCCCGCTTCAGGTCACCGCCGTCGTGGGCGATGCGCGGGAAGGCCGCGCAGGCGCCGGCGAGGCGTTCACGGAAGGCGGGGGTGAAAGCGTGGGACATGCGGGCCTTGTCCTAGGCCCATTGAGGCCGGCCTGTCACCCCCGGCGCGGGCGCCTCAGGCGAAGGCCGACAGGAGAAGCCCTCCGCCGGCGCAGACGGCCAGCACCCTCAGGACGCTCCAACGGGCGCCGAAGACCAGGACCAGCGCCAGGATCGCCAGCACCAGGGCGCGGACGTCGAGGCTCTCCGCGGCGGGGATCGGAAGGCTGAGGGGGCCCGCCTGCAGGGCTCCGACCCGGGCGAACAGGACGTGCAGGGCGAACCACAGGGACAGGCTCGCGATCGCGCCGACCACGGCCGCGGTCAGGGCGGACAGGGCCCCCCGCAGGAAGACTGACGCCTGCAGCCGCTCGATCCAGGGCGCGAAGGTGAAGATCCAGAGGAAGCAGGGGGCGAAGGTCACCCAGGTGGTCAGACCCGCGCCCAGGAGACCCGCCACCAGGGGGGTGAAGGGCTCGGGCGCCCGGAAGGCGGCGAGGAAGCCGACGAACTGGGTCACCAGGATCAGCGGGCCCGGCGTGGTCTCGGCCAGGCCAAGGCCGTCGGCCATCTCCGGCGTGGAGAGCCAGCCAAACCCCTGGACCGCCTCCTGGGCCATGTAGGCGAGCACGGCGTAGGCGCCGCCGAAGGTCACGACCGCCAGCTGCGAAAAGAAGACGCCGATCTTCCAGAGCACATGGTCGGGACCGACCGCCAGGAAGACCGCCGCCAGGGGCGCGCCCCAGATCAGCCCCCAGACAAGGACGCTCCGGATCGACGCCGCCCAGGGCGAGGCGGCCCGGGCGCCGACATCGGTGGGTGGCGACACTCCCAGCCAGCCGGGGCGCACCCGCGCCACGAGCGCGCCCAGCACCGCCGCCATGCCGACCACCCAAGGAAAGGGCAGGTCCAGGGTGAAGAGGGCCAGGAAGGCCGCCGCCGCCAGCCCTTGCCTCAAGGGGGTGTCCAGGGCGCGTCCGCCGATCCGGATCAGGGCCTGCAGGACGATGGCGAGAACCGCCGCCTTCACCCCCAGGAAGAGGGCGGCGAACCAGGTCGCCTGGGCCGCCATCACATAGGCCAGGGTCAGGGCCAGGATCACCAGGGCCCCGGGCAGGATGAACAGAAGCCCCGCCGCCAGCCCGCCCCGCCCGCCGTGCAGCTTCCAGCCGATCCAGGTGGCCAGCTGCTGGGCCTCCGGCCCGGGAAGCAGGTGGCAGAAGTTGAGGGCGTTCAGGAACTGGTCTTCGGTCAGCCAGCGCCGCTCCTCCACGATCTCGCGGTGCATGAGGGCGATCTGACCGGCAGGGCCTCCGAAGCTGAGGCACCCAATGCGGGCGAAGGTTCTGACAAGCTCCCGGAAGTCGGGGGGGTGCAGGGTGTCCGACATCACTTCCTCACGCCCTGTCATCCGTCGTCAGCCCGGCTCGGTCGGCGGCAGCCGCCAGTCGAGCTGCAAGGCGAGGATGCGAAGGCCCGTGGTGACAAGGGCGCAGGCGGCGATCGCGACGCCCGTGGGGGCGTGGAGCAGCGTGGCGGCGGCGTAGGTCGCCCCCCCGGCCGCCGCGCAGATGGCGTAGGGGCGATGGTCGCGGAAAAGGGTCGGGATCTCATTGCAGATCAGGTCGCGCAGGACGCCCCCGAAACTGCCGGTGATGACCCCCATCAGGATAGCCACCAGGGGCGGCTGGCCGGCCATCCAGGACAGGTGGACCCCTGTGGCGCTGAACAGGCCCAGCCCGATGGCGTCCGGAATCCGCAGCCACCGCTCACCGGACTCCAGGCCCCTGCGCCCGACGAGGATGGCGCTGCCGGCGCTGAGGATGAGGACCGCCAGGAGGACCCCCTGGTGCTCGACGAAGAAGAAGGGGCGGCGGTCGATCAGGATGTCCCTCAGCACCCCGCCGCCAAAGGCCGCCAGGAAGCCGCAGACGCAGATCCCGACCAGGTCCATCCTCTGGCGCAAGGCGCCCAGCACCCCCGAGAGGGCGCTGGCCAGCACGGCCATCATCTCCAGGGCGAAGAGGGACTGCTGGCCGAGGGTGTGCAGGGTCGTCATGGCCACAGGCCTAAAGTCTCCGGCGGCGGATGGCGAGCCCTACCTCCGGCAGGTTAACCTTCGGAGTCCATCAGCGCATCCACCTGCGCCTTCAGCACCCTCTCGGCGGACTGCCGGAGGGCCACGGCGCCTTCGCTTTGCAGACCCTTGCTGAGGGCGATCTGGAGCCCGAAGCCATCGATGAGACCCATCAGGGCGTCCACCCTCAATGGGAGGTCGGCTTGGGTCCCCGCCAGGTCGCGTACGAGGGTCTGAAGGAGGGCGCGCCACTCCGCATAGCGCGCAAGGTTCTCCTCGACGAGTGCGGGATTGCCCGCCGCAGCGCCCCAGAACGCCAGCCAGACCCGCCATTCCGCCAGCCGTTCGGGATCGAGCGGGAGCGCCTCCATCAGCACCGCCCAGAGGCGGTCCCGCGGCGAGGCGCCTCTCCCCGCCGCCCGCAACATGCGGGCCCCGGTCGTCTGGTGGGCGCGTCGCAGCATCGCCACCAGAAGGGCGTCCCGGCCCTCGAAATAATAGGTGATGGCCCCCGTCGTGCAGTCCGCGGCCCGGGCCAGGCGACGAAGCGTCGCGGCCTCGATGCCCTCTGACGCCACCAGGGCGAGGCTGGCGTCGAGGAGTTCACGTTTCCGGGCGTCGTGATCGACAAGTCTCGGCATGGCTTGACGCGTAACATACGTGATGCCAAAAGGGAAACATAACGATCGATATGCCAAGGAGAGAGAAGCGGTGACGGAAGTGCTGCTCAAGCGCGCGGGCGATGTTCCGATGAGCCGGGCCCTCGCCCTGGGCATCGTGATCACCGATGGGGTCTTCTCCCTCTACTGGGCGCTCTCGGCCGCCTACCTCTCGGGGCTCGTGGACGTGCCCGACGCCTACCTCTTCTCCGGGTATCATGATCGACACCTGGTCGCCTGGAACTGGTCGTTCTTCCCGCTGGACCTGGCGGCGACAGCATTCGGCGCCTGGGCCATCCTGGCCTCCCGGCGACAGGGCGAGTGGCGAACCCTCGCCGCCGTTTCGCTGGCGCTGTGGTCGACGGCGGGCGGGATGGCCGTGGCGTACTGGACCCTGATGGGCGAGTTCGACCCCTCCTGGTTCCTTCCGAACCTGGTTGTCTTCGTCTGGCCGCTCTTCTTCCTGCCAGGACTGGTCCGCCTGCGAACCGCGCAACCTCCTCCGCCATGAGCGTCTTCAGCCGGTCGGGACCCAGGATCTCGATCTCGCCGCGCCAGGTGAAGAGGCGCCTGCACAGCTCCAGCAGGCCCCCTCCGACGCGCTGCGCGCGCCACCTCCCCCTGGGGGGAGGAATTACGGACCCAATTGCTCCCCCAAGGGGGAGCTGTCAGCGAAGCTGACTGAGGGGGTCAACGGCCCCTCAGCTGACCCCCTCCGGCCCGGGGCCTTGCCCCGGTCCACCTCCCCCTGGGGGGAGGAATGAGGGAGCCAATGGCTCCCCCAAGGGGGAGCTGTCAGCGAAGCTGACTTAGGGGGTCAACGGCCCCTCAGCAGACTCCCGCCGTCGCGCTGCGCGCGCCACCTCCCCCTGGGGGGAGGAATGAGAGGCGCCCGTTGCTCCCCCCGCAGGAGTTGTCGACGAAGACCGTTACGGCGTCAGCCGCCGCGGCCCGCCTTGAGCTCGGAAGCCACGGGGCAGCTCTTCTGGATCGCCGCCTGCTCCAGTGCGTCATACTCGCCCTTCAGCCGGGAGAGCTCTTCCTTCCGGTCGTTGCCGCCGGCGAGGAAGAAGAGCGCGGGCCAGAAGAGGACCAGGCCGACGCCCATGGCGACGGCGTCGTTGGTGGCCTGCTGCTTCTGGGCGCCGGCCACCTCGCGGACGCGGCCGGAAACCCTCACCAGCTCGGCGCGGATCTGGTCGCAATCGTATCCCGAGTACTGGATCGGGGAGACGTAGGCGGCGGAGATCTTGTCCGGCGACGAGGCGCAGCCCGCCAGGATGGATGCGCAGAGCGCTGCAGTGACGATGGTTCTCATGGGGCCCTCCCGGCGCCCACCTGGGCGCTTCCGGAGGACACCCTAGGGGGTCCATCCGTCAGGGTTGGTCGTTCGTGGCATCCGGTTCCGAAAAACGGAACCGCGAAACCTCCTCCGCCATCAGTGTCTTCAGCCGGTCCGGGGCCAGGATCTCGATCTCGCCGCGCCAGGTGAAGAGGTGCCAGCAGAGTTCCAGCAGGCCCCCTGTCCGAAGGCGCAGGAGGAGGCCGCCGTCGGGCTGGGGCTCGAAGGTCTGGCTGGGATGGAAGAGGAAGGAGCGGGCGAGGTCGGCCGAGCCGGGCCGGACGCGCAGAACGATGTCCTCCGCCGGTTCCTGGAAGACGCCGAAGGACTGGCGGGCGAAGGCGTCCATGTCAAAGCTTTCGGGGACCTGGGCGGGGCTCTCCAGCACTTCCACCCCGGCCATCCGGTCCAGTCGCCACAGCACGGGATCCGGGGCCCCGATCCGCCGGGCGACGAGGTAGTAGACCGAGCCGAAGAGAAGACCACAGGGGTCCACGGTCCGCTGGACGGTCTCGGCGCCGCCCCGCGCCGAATAGTCGAAGCGGACCTGCCTCATGGCCAGCAGGGCGGTCCTCAGCTGTCTCAGCACCTCGGGGTCGCAGGCCGGCCGGGGGCCGGGACGCAGGGCGATGCGCTCTGTCAGGGCCAGAGCCTCCACGTCTGCGGCGTAGCGCACCCTCAGCCCCGGCCGGATGCGGGACTCCACCTTGCCCGCCAGGCTGACCAGGTTCTCCGCGCGCCCCTGCAGGCCGTCCCGGCGCGCCGCCTCCGCGGCGAGGGCGAGGTCGGCCAGTTCCTCCACGGTGGGGGTCTCGAAGAAGGGGTCCAGGCCGCCCGGAATCCGGAAGCGCTTGGCCCGGCCCTCGCGGATCTCCTCCATCTGCGGGAAGAGGTCGCGCACCGCGTCCCGCATCCGCTCCGCCGTGCGCCGGTCGACGCCGAACTCCGCCGCGATTTCCTCCAGGGCGAGGCCCTCCGCAGACGCCGCCAGGCGACGGGCGAGGTGGAGGAGGGCGGTGGCCTTATCGAGGCGCATGGAGGGCTCCGGACCGTGGACGGGACGCCGGACCCTGTCCCCGCCGGACGCCGGAGATCAAGGTCCCGCCGGGCCTCGGGCGAAAACCTGCGACCGATTCTGTCGTTCCGGGGGAGGCTTCTCTACCAGGTGTCGATCCAGGCCCGCTTCTTGCCGGCCCGCGCCGGCTGGGGATTGGCTTTCAGGCCCATGGCCAGCCACCTGCGGGAGTCGGCCGGGTCGATGACATCGTCGACCTCGAAGACCGTGCCGGCGTTCACCGCCCGCGCCCAGTCATAGGCGTCGGCCACCCACTTGTCGTAGAGGGCCCGCCGGGCCGGGATGTCCTCGATGGCCTGCAGCTCGCCCCGGCGTCCCAGCTTGATCTGGCCTTCCAGCCCCATGCCGGCGAACTCGCCGGTGGGCCAGGCCACCGAGAAGAAGGTCTCGTCGAAGCTTCCCGCCGCCATGGCGATGGCGCCCAGGCCATAGGCCTTGCGCAGAACGATGTTGAAGACCGGGGTCGTGATGTTGGCGCCGGCCACATACATCCGGGCGCAGTGGCGGATGAGGGCGGTCTTCTCGGCCTCGGGCCCCACCATGTTCCCGGGAGTGTCGATCAGGGACAGGAGGGGAATGTCGAAGGCGTCGCACAGCTGCATGAACCGGCTGGCCTTGTCGGCCCCGACGCTCTCGATGGCCCCGCCCGAGGTGGAGTTGCAGTTGTTGGCGATCACCCCGACCGTCCGGCCCTCGATCCGGATCAGGGCGGTGACCATGGAGGTCGCCCAGCGCGGCCTCAGCTCCAGCATGGAGCCCACGTCGGCCAGGGTCTCGATGACCTTGCGGATGTCGTAGACCGCCCGGCGGTTCTCCGGGACGATGTGCCGCAGGGGCCTCTGGTCGTGGGCGGTCCAGCCCGAAACGGGCCCCTGGAAGTAGGACAGGTAGGTCTTGGCCAGGGCGACGGCCTCAACCTCGTCCTCGGCCAGCAGGTCGATGACCCCGTTCGGCTCCTGGATGGAGACCGGCCCCACCTCGTCGGGCGAATAGGCCCCCAGGCCGCCGCCCTCGATCATGGCCGGACCGCCGATCCCCATGGAGGAATCCTTGGTGGCGATGATGACGTCGCAGGCGCCCAGCAGCACCACATTGCCGGCGAAGCAGTAGCCGGAGTTGATCCCGACGATGGGCACCAGCCCGGACAGCTTGCCCAGCTCGCGCCAGGTCCGGGTCGACAGCCCGCCCAGGGAGGTGACCCCGGACGAGCCGATGGGCGGGCCAGAGCCTCCGCCCGTACGGCCGCCGCCACCTTCCGAGAACAGCACCACCGGCAGCTTGCTGTGCTGGGCCACCCGCAGCATCCGGTCGGTCTTCTGGTGGCTCTTGGTCCCCTGGGTCCCGGCCAGGACCGTGTAGTCGTAGGCCACGACGGCGCAGCGGGCGGCCTCGGGACCGAAGAGGTCGCCATTCACCTGCCCGACACCGATCACCATGCCGTCGGCCGAGGTGCGCACAAGGCGCTCCTCAAGCACCTCCTGGGTGTCTGACCGCATCCGGCTGGCGGTGACCAGGGGGCCGTACTCGATGAAGCTGTCCGGATCGCAGAGGTCGGCCACGTTCTCCCGGGCGGTGCGGCGGTTCTGGGCCCGCCTCCGGCCCACGGCCTGGGGCCGCCCGGCGTCGCTGGCCAGGAAGTGCAGGCGCTGGACCTCGGCGAGGTCGGGGCGGATCTCGTCCGGGTCCGGGGCCCGGGCGCCGACATAGTCGCCCTCCACCTCGGCGGGCTCCACGAACAGGAGAGGGGTATCCTCGAAGACCGTGTCGCCAGGCTCCAGCGTGACCTCGCGGACCACGCCTGAGACCTCGGAGACGATGACGTGCTCCATCTTCAGGGCCTCCATCACCGCCACGGGCTGGCCGGCGCGGACGGTGTCGCCGACGGCGACGGAGAGGCTGAGGACCAGCCCCTGGAGGGGGGTCAGGACCGCCACGGTTCCGGCGGGCCCCTGCGCGGCCTCGCGGGGGGCGGCGAGGTCGGGCGCCGGCCTCGCGCCGCCGTCGCCCGGCTTCACGGACAGGACCGCCAGGGGATCGACCAGGTCGATCTTCGCCCCCGCCTTGCGCACCGCGCCGCCGGCCGGCTCGAAGTAGCGCGCCCGCGCGGCCTCGGCGGCCAGCAGGTCCGCCGCGTGCTCCTCCACATAGCGCGTGTGCAGGGTCCCCGCCGGCAGGGCGTCGCTGGCCAGCAGGGCGTCCAGGAAGTCGATGTTGGTCTTCACCCCGCCGATCTTGAACTCCGACAGGGCGCGCCGGGCCCGGGCCGTCGCCGCCGCAAGGTCGCGACCGTGGGTGATGACCTTGGCCAGCAGGGAGTCATACCGCGTCGGGGTGGCGTAGCCGGCATAGCCGTAGCCATCGACCCGGACCCCGGGCCCCGAGGGCGGATCGTAGGCGCTCAGGACGCCGCCCGAGGGGCGCGAGCCGCCGTCGGCGGTCATGGTCTCGAGGTTGACCCGCGCCTGGACCGCCGCCCCCTGGGGCGCGGGCGCGCCCCCGGCAAGCCCCAGGTCCGCCAGCCGGGCGCCGTCGGCGATGCGCAGCTGAAGCTCCACGAGGTCCAGGCCAAGGACCATCTCGGTCACCGTGTGCTCCACCTGCAGGCGGGCGTTGGCTTCGATGAAGGCGAAGCGGGGCGGCGCGCCCGGCCGGGCGTCCACCAGGAACTCGATGGTTCCGAGACCGCGGTATCCGGCGGCCTGTCCCAGCGCGACCGCCGCCGCGAGCATCTCCTGGCGCAGGGCTTCCGACAGGCCGAAGGCGGGGGCGATCTCGGTCACCTTCTGCCTCTGGCGCTGCAGCGAGCACTCGCGGTCCCACAGGTGGATGACCACGCCCTCGCCGTCGCCCAGGATCTGGACCTCGATGTGCCGGGCCCGGGGCATCAGTTCCTCCACATAGAGGTCGCCCGAACCGAAGGCGGTCTTCGCCTCCGAGGTCGCCCGCTCGAAGGCGGCGGGGAGGTCCGCCGGGTCGCTGACCGGCCGCATGCCGCGCCCGCCGCCGCCGGCCACCGCCTTCAGCATCACCGCACCCCCGGCGCCGAGGGAGGCCAGGAAGGCCTGCGCCTCGTCCAGGGTGACCGGACGACTGATCCCGGCCAGAAGGGGAACCGCGCAGGACTCCGCCAGGGCCCGGGCGGCGGCCTTATCGCCGAACAGGCGCAGGCTCTCTGGACTGGGGCCGACGAAGGTCAGGCCCGCCACCTCGCAGGCGCGGGCGAAATCGGCGTTCTCGCTCAGGAAGCCATAGCCGGGATGGACGGCGTCGCAGCCGGTCGCCCGCGCCGCAGCGATCATGCCCTCAATGTCCAGATAGGCGGCCACCCCGGTGCGGCCCAGGGCCGCCGCCTCGTCCGCGACCCGGACGTGCAGCGAGGCGGCGTCATCGTCGGCGTGGACCGCCACCGTCCCGATCCCGAGGTCTGCGGCGGTGCGGGCGATCCGGATGGCGATCTCGCCGCGGTTGGCGATCAGCAGGCGCTTGGGCATGGGGCTCGTACCTCCGAGGCGACCGTCTGGTGCGGCCTTTTCCCCACCTTAGCACCAGACCCCAGGGGCAAGGCCAGAGCCAGGGGGCTCCGGGGCTCGCAAGGCCCGCCGGGCTCGGCTAGGCTCGCCGGCGAGCGGGCGCAGGAGGCGGCGAAGACAGACATGGGGCGCCGGAGCCGGTCATGAAGGCGGTCTGGTACGAGCGCACGGGCCCGGCGCAGGAGGTGCTGGAGTTCGGCGAAGTTCCCACCCCAACGCCGGGGCGGGGCCAGGTGCTGATCCGCATCCACGCCTCGGGGGTCAACCCCTCGGACGCCGGCATGCGGGCGGGGCCCGCGCCCATGGCTTATCCTCGCATCATCCCCAACAGCGATGGCGCCGGGGTGGTGGAGGCGGTGGGTCCGGAGACGTCGCCCGGGTGGGTCGGCCGTCGGGTCTGGTTCTACAATGGCCAGAGGAACGGCCGGGCCTTCGGCTCTGCGGCGGAGTACATCGAGCTCGACGCCGACCTCGTCACCCCCCTTCCCGACGCGGTGTCCTTCGCTGAGGGCGCGACGCTTGGCATTCCCTGCATGACCGCCCACCGCAGCCTGTTCGTCGCCGGGCCGGTGCAGGGCCGGACGGTGCTGGTTACGGGCGGGGCGGGGGCGGTGGGCCTCTACGCCGTCCAGCTGGCCAGATGGGCGGGCGCCACCGTCATCGCCACCGTCAGCAGCCAGGCCAAGGCGGACAGGGCGCAGGAGGCCGGCGCCGACCTCGTCATCAACTACCGTTCGGAGGATGTGGTCGCCCGGGTCCGCGACTTCACCGGCGGGGCCGGCGTGGACCATGTGGTCGACGTTGACTTCGGCGGGAACCTTCCCGTGACCCTGGCCTGCGTGAAGGTGAACGGCGCCATCGCCTTCTACGCCACCAAGGGCGAGCCCCGGCCCCTCGTCCCCGCCGGCGACCTCATGCGCCTGAACCTGAACGTCCACGGGGTCTACCTGCCCATCAGTCCCCATGAGGCCCGGCGCCGGGCCCAGGCCGACATCCTGCAGTGGATCTCCACGGGCGCCCGGATCCTGCCGGTCGCCGGCCGCCACGCCCTGAAGGACTGCGCCGGCGCCCATGAACAGGTGGAGTCCGGGACCAAGGCGGGCACGGTGGTGGTGGAGCCCTTCGGACCGTGATGGCCGCCGCGGACGCCATCCAGGCCCGGCGGCGGCTGACCAACCGGTTTATCGCCGGGCGGGAGGCCGCGCGGCTTGGGCCGGTCTTCCTGCCGGCGGCGGTGGTGATCGCCGGAGACGGCTCGGTCATCACGGGCCGCGAGGCCATCCTGTCCGCCTTCGCCGGCCAGTTCGCAGACCCCGGTTTCGGCGGATATGTCCGCACCCCTGAGCGCATCGAGGTGGACGCCGGAGGCGATCGCGCCGCCGAGCACGGCCGATGGACCGCCAGCTGGAAGGACGCCCCGCCCCAGTCCGGCCCCTACCTCGCCGTCTGGCGGAAGGTCACAGGACAGTGGATGATCGAGTCCGAGACCTTCGTGACCACAGGCTGAGGAGCCGCCCATGCCCGCGACCCTCTACGGCATCAAGGCCTGCGACACGGTGGCCAAGGCCCGCGCCTGGCTGGCGGACCGGGGCGTGGCCTACGACTTCCATGACTACAAGACGGCGGGCATCGACGCCGCCCGGCTCGCCGCCTGGATCGATGAGTTCGGCTGGGAAAAGGTCCTGAACCGGGCCGGAACCACCTTCCGCAAGCTGCCAGAGGCGGACCGGACGGGCCTGGACGCCGCCAGGGCCATCGCCCTGATGGTCGCCCAGCCGTCGATGATCAAACGCCCCCTGCTCGATCTGGGGGATCGGCGGGTCCTGGGGTTCCGGCCGGAGACCTATGAAGAGGCCTTGGCTGGAAAGGCGCCCCGGGACTGACGGCGGGGCCGCCGGCTCAGATCAGCGCCCCGTGGCAGTGCTTGAACTTCTTGCCGGACCCGCAGGGGCAGGGGGCGTTGCGGCCCGTCTGCTGCCAGCCGTCCGGCAGGGCCGAGAAGGGCAGGGCCTGCCTCTGCTCCACGGATAGGCCCTCCGGCAGGACGCCCATCTGCGCGGCGTTTTCACCGGTCAGGGGATCGAGGTGAATCTCCTGGAAGGCGGCGGGCTGCGGCTCGGGATCGGCGAACTGGAACTCCACGGTCATGTGCCAGCGGGTGACATTGTGGCGCAGGTCCACCAGCAGCTTCTCGAAGAGGGAGAAGGCCTCGGTCTTGTACTCGTTTAACGGGTCCCGCTGGCCGTAGCCGCGCAGGCCGATCACGTTGCGCAGGTGGTCCAGATGGGTGAGGTGCTCGCGCCATTGCAGGTCTACGGTCTGCAGGAGGAAACTCTTCTCGATGGTCCGCATCTGGGCGGGACTGATCAGGGTCTCGCGCTCCTGCACCCGGGCGTCGCAGGCGGCGATGAGACGCTCCTCGAACTCCTCGTTTGCAATGCCCTCCTCGGCCGCCCAATCCGTCACCGGCGCGTCCAGTCCGAGGATGGAGCGGGTCTGCTCGGCCAGGCCCTCCACATCCCACTGCTCGGCATAGGCCTTGGGCGGCAGATGGCGGCGTACGAGGTCGGCGATGGTGTCCCGCCGCATCTCGGCCACGACGTCCGAGAGGTCCTCGTCAGCCATGAACTCAGCGCGCTGCTCGAAGACAGCCTTGCGCTGGTCGTTGACTACGTCGTCGTACTTCAGGAGGTTCTTGCGGATCTCGTAGTTCCGCGCCTCAACACGCTTCTGGGCGGTGGCGATGGCGTTGTTCAGCCACTTGTGGGTGATGGCCTCGCCGTCCTGGACCCCGAAGGTGCGCATGATGGCGTCCAGTCGCTCGCCGGCGAAGATGCGCAGGAGGTCGTCCTCACAGGACAGGAAGAACTTGGACCGACCCGGGTCGCCCTGGCGGCCGGTCCGGCCGCGGAGCTGGTTGTCGATCCGCCGGCTCTCATGGCGCTCCGTCCCCAGCACGAACAGGCCTCCGGCAGACAGGGCCTGGGCCTTCAGATCGGCGATTTCGGCTTCGAGCTCGGCCTTGCGGGCGATGACCTGGTCGGGGGTCACCTCGATGCCAAGTCCCCGCTGCTCGTCCTGCCAGCGCAGGACTCGCATGTCGATGTTGCCGCCCAGCTGGATGTCGGTGCCCCGGCCGGCCATGTTGGTGGCGATGGTCACGGCCCCGGGGATGCCGGCGTCGGCGACGATCATCGCCTCCTGCTCGTGATAGCGGGCGTTGAGGACGTTGTGCGGGATGCCCTTCTGGACCTTTCCGTCCACCTCGAAGGCGTAGGCGTTGAGCAGGGTCGAAAGGGCCTCGGACTTCTCGATCGAGACGGTGCCCACGAGGATGGGCTGGCCCCGGGTGTAGCAGTCCTCGATCTGCTTTAGGATGGCGCGGTTCTTTTCGTCCTCGGTCCGGTAGACCTCATCGTCGTCGTCGATCCGGGCGACGGGACGATTGGTCGGGATCTCCATCACGTCCATCTTGTAGATGTCCGCGAATTCCTGGGCCTCGGTGGCGGCCGTTCCGGTCATGCCCGAGAGCTTCCGGTAGAGGCGGAAATAGTTCTGGATGGTCACCGAGGCCAGGGTCTGGTTCTCGGGCTGGACGTGGGCGCCTTCCTTGGCCTCGATGGCCTGGTGCAGGCCTTCGGACAGGCGGCGGCCCTGCATCATCCGGCCGGTGAACTCATCGATCAGCACCACCTCGCCGCTGCGGACGATGTAGTCCTTCTCGCGGGTGTAGAGCACGTTCGCCTTGAGGGCCTGGTTCACGTGGTGAACCACGGACACATTGGCCGCGTCGTAGAGCCCGGTCGTATCCTCCTCCAGGTGCCCGTCGGCCCGCAGCATCTCCTCGACGGTCTCGGCGCCCGCCTCGGTGAGGATGACCTGCCTCTGCTTCTCGTCATGATCGAAGGTGGAGCGATCCTTGATCAGCTCCTTCACCAGGGCGTCCACGGTCCGGTAGAAGTCAGACCGGTCCTCGGTGGGCCCCGAGATGATCAGGGGGGTGCGGGCCTCGTCGATCAGGATGGAGTCCACCTCGTCGACGATGACGAAGTTGTGGCCCCGCTGCACCATCTCGTCCATCTCGTAGACGAGGTTGTCGCGCAGGTAGTCGAAGCCGAACTCGTTGTTGGTGCCGTAGGTGATGTCCGAGGCGTAAGCGGCCTTGCGCTGCCCCTGGCTCAGGCCGTGGACGATCACGCCGACCGAAAGACCGAGGAAGCGGTAGACCTGGCCCATCCAGTCGCCATGCAGCTGGGCGAGGTAGTCGTTCACCGTGATGACGTGGACCCCGTCGCCGGTCAGGGCGTTCAGGTAGACCGGGGCCGTGGCCACCAGGGTCTTGCCCTCGCCGGTGCGCATTTCGGCGATGCCGCCCTGGTGCAGGACGATCCCCCCGATCAGCTGGACGTCGAAGTGGCGCTGACCCAGAACCCGCCGCGCCGCCTCGCGGACCACGGCGAAGGCCTCCTCCAGCATCTGGTCCAGGGTCTCGCCCCGGCCGAGGCGCTCCCGGAACTCGGCGGTCTTGGCGCGCAGGGCCTCGTCGCTCAGCGCCTGGATTGCAGGTTCGAGGCTGTTGATCCGGGCCACCCGGGCCATCATGGCCTTGACCTTGCGGTCATTCGACGAGCCAAAGAGACGCTGGAAGATGCTCAAGGGATGAATCCGGACCTGTACGGGATGAGGGAGCGGCGCTTCGGCGAGGCCTGCCGGGAACCCGGAAAACCCGCTTCCCCCGGGGTGCGGGTGACTTAAGCAGCCCCCCCCTGCCTGTCAACGCAGGGCGCCCTGACCTTGGGGCCCGCCGCCGTGCTTTGCAGGGCGCGCCGGAAGGTCTAGGGACAGGGTCCAGTTCGCTTCCGCAAGGTTTTCCGACGATATGCTGCAGGTCGGCTCTCCCCTTCGCCCCCAGCGCCTCCTGGCGGGTCTCCTGGCGATCGCCTGCCTGGGCCTTGCCGGATGCCAGGGGCGCGAGCGCTCGGACTCACCGCCGGAGGCTGGCGACGTCGTGGTCGCCAGGGTCAATGGCGTTCCCGTCTGGACCTCGGACGTCAAGCGCGAGGCGGTCGCCCAGGGCCTGATCGGCGAGGGCGAGCCCCTGGACCCGGCGTCTGAGCAATTCCGGCGCACCACCGATGAGGTGATCGACCGTCGTCTGCTGGCGGCCGAGGCGTCCAAACGCAAGCTGGACCGGGACCCCGCCGTCCAGACGCGACTCGCCGCCGCCCGGGAGCGGATCCTCGCGGACCTGGTGGTCGACTCCACAGTGACGGGGGCCATCAGCGAGTCCGCCATCCGCGGCCTCTACCAGGAGCAGGTGCGGCTTTCCCGCCAGACCGAAGAGATCCGGGCTCGCCAGATCGTCGTGGCGACCCAGGCCGAAGCCGACGCGATCCGCAAGCTGCTGGGCTCGGGCGGGTCCTTTGAGGCCCTGGCGATGGAGAGATCGCTGGACGCCGCGACACGGTTCAACGGCGGCGACCTGGGATACTTCACCGCCGACATCATGCCCGACTCCTACGAGGCGGCCCTGAAGTCCGCCAAGGCGGGCCAGACCATCGGCCCCTTCCAGGTCGAGGGCGGCTGGGCGCTGGTCAAGGTCGAAGACCGCCGGCCGGAGCAGCCCATCACCCTTGAGGCGGCGCGTCCGCAGATCGTCCGCTTCCTGACCTACGATCAGATCCGCGACCTCCTGGAGAAGCTGAGGGGCCAGGCCAAGGTCCAGACCTTCCTGACGACAACGCCGGATGTGCCCGGACAGCCCCGCGAACCGGCTTCGGGAACGCCTGCGCCGCAAGACAAACCTCAAGGCAAGACGGAGGGGACCCCGCCATGAGCCGCAAGCCGACGCCGCCGGAGTCCGGGTCCACGCGCCGCCGCGCCGCTCCCAAGCCCGTGGAGGCGGTGGGCCAGACCCTGGAACGCGCCCTGGACCCGCTGGCCTCCGCCCTCAAGCGCGCCGCCCTGCTGCGGGCTGACCGCCAGTCGCGGGCCTTTGACAAGCCTGCCGACGCCCCTGTTGCGCCGGCCAAGGGCGCCCTGCCGGTCTCGCCCCTGGCGGTTCCCTTCCCGCACATCCCGCCTATCGCCGGGGTCGAGATCGCCACGGGCCGGGCCGGCTTCTACAAGCACGAGCGCGAGGACCTGCTCGTCATGCGCTTCGCCGAGGGCACGAGCGTCGCCGGCGTCTTCACCCGCCATGGCGTGGGCTCCGCGCCAGTGGACTGGTGCCGGCGGGCCCTGGCCCAGTCGCAGGGCGAGGACGCCCGGGCCCTGGTGGTCAACGCCGGTTGCGCCAACGCCTTCACGGGCAAGCCCGGTGCGGACGCCGCCCGGCGGGTCGCCTCGGCGGTGGCCAAGCGGTTCGACTGCCGCCAGCGCGACGTCATGCTGGCTTCGACGGGGGTGATCGGCGTGCTGCTGGACGACGCAAAGATCGTTCAGCGCCTGCCGGAGGTCGAGACGGCCCTCGCTGCCGACGCCTGGGCCGGTGCGGCCCGGGCGATCATGACCACCGACACGTTTCCGAAAGGCGCTTTCGCTAAGGCCGAGATCGACGGAAAGACGGTTCGCATCGCCGGCATCTGCAAGGGCTCGGGCATGATCGCGCCGGACATGGCCACCATGCTGGCCTTCGTCGCCACCGACGCCGACATCGCGCCGAACGCACTGCAGAACCTGGCCAGCCTCTACACCCGCTCCACCTTCAACTGCGTGACGGTGGATGGCGACCGCTCGACCAACGACACCCTCCTGCTCTTCGCCACCGGCCAGTCCGATGCGCCGCGCATCAGCCGCGCGGGCGACCGGCGGCTCGCGGACTTCCGGGAAAAGCTCGAGGCGGTCCTGCTGGACCTGGCCCTGCAGCTGGTGCGGGACGGGGAGGGGGCGACCAAGTTCGTGCGCATCAATGTCTCGGGCGCCGAAAGCCCCGCCTCGGCGCGCAAGATCGCCCGGACCATCGCCGAGAGCCCCCTGGTCAAGACCGCCTTCGCCGGCGAGGACGCCAACTGGGGCCGGATCGTCATGGCGGTCGGCCGGGCGGATGAGCCCATCGACCGGACGCGCCTCAAGGTCCAGTTCGGCCCCTTGGTCGCCGCCCAGGACGGCCTCATCTCGCCGACCTACGACGAGGCGAAGATGAGCGCCTACATGAAGAAGGACGAGCTGGAGGTCAGCGTCGATGTCGGCGTCGGACGCGGTTCGGCGACCATCTGGACCTGCGATCTGACCAAGCAGTACGTGGCGATCAACGGCGACTACCGGAGCTAGCCTCCGCCTGACCCCCTCATCTGGCTCCGTGATTCCTCCCCCAAGGGGGAGGTGGCGCGCGCAGCGCGTCGGAGGGGGTCAGCTGAGGGGCCGTTGACCCCCTCAGTCAGCTTCGCTGACAGCTCCCCCTTGGGGGAGCAATGGCTCTGTCATTCCTCCCCCCAGGGGGAGGTGGACCGCGCAGCGGGCCGGAGGGGGTCAGCTGAGCCGCCGCTTTTCCTCACTCGAGCGGGAGAGCGTCCCCTTAGCGGCCTGAAGGCGCCTCTCCCTAGTCCACCGGGCTCCACTTGGCCGGGGCGCTTTCACGCTTCGGGCCGCGGAACGCGGACTGGTCGATGGGGCGGGTGGAGGCGAAGTCGCCCGGCTTGCCGCCGGCGGGCTTGGCCGACGAGGGGCGGTTCCTCTGCTTGCGCAGGCCGCCGGGCAGGTCGGAGCGACCCTCGGGACGAGACGAGCCGTCCGCCGCCCGGGCGCCGCCGCCGTTGCGGGGCGAGCCGCCCTTGCGGTGGCCGCCCTGGCCCTGCCGGCCCTTGGGTGCGGAAGGTTCCTTGGCGCCGTCGGGCAGGTGGGCGCTCATCACCGAAAGGCCTGCGTCCCGCCGACGGTCCTCGTTCGGGATCGTCTGGCGGGTGACCTTCTGGATGTCCTTGAGGAGGTTGCGCTCGTCATCGGCGCAGAAGGCCACGGCGGTGCCGTCGGCGCCGGCCCGCGCCGTCCGGCCGATCCGGTGGACGTAGGACTCCGGCACATTGGGCAGCTCGTACTGGACGACATGGGTGACGGCGTCGATGTCGATCCCCCGGGCGGCGATGTCGGTGGCCACCAGGGCGCGAACCTCGCCGGCCTTGAAGGCCGCCAGGGCGCGCTCGCGCTGGCCCTGGCTCTTGTCGCCGTGGATGGCCGCCGCCTCGACCCCGGACTGCTCGAGGGCCCGGGCCACGCGGTCGGCGCCGCGCTTGGTGCGGGTGAAGACGATCACCCGGCGGAAGTCCTTGGCCTCGAACAGCTCGGCCAGCAGGGCGCGCTTGCGGTCCTGCTCGACGAAGATGACCTTCTGCCGGACCTTCTCCACTGTGGTGGCCTGCGGGGTGACCGAGACCTTGACGGGGTTGGGGTTGAGGAGTTCGCCGGCCAGCTGGCCGATCTCGGTGGGCATGGTCGCCGAGAAGAAGAGGTTCTGGCGGGCCTTGGGCAGGTACTTCACGATCCGGCGGATCGGGACGATGAAGCCCATGTCCAGCATCTGGTCGGCCTCGTCGAGGACGAAGGTCTCAACACCCTGGAGGGTCACGGTCTTCTCGCCCAGGTGGTCGATCAGGCGGCCGGGGGTGGCCACCAGGACATCGACGCCGGGCGCCATGGCGCGCATCTGGCCGCCGTACTTCACGCCGCCGAAGATCACGGTCACCGAGACGCCGAGATGCCGGCCATAGGCCTTGAAGCTCTCGCCGATCTGGGTGGCCAGCTCGCGGGTGGGGGACAGGACCAGGACGCGGCAGCCGCGCCGGGGGGCCGGGCGGCGGTCCGCCACCAGCCGGTGCAGGATGGGCAGGGCGAAGGCGGCGGTCTTGCCGGTGCCGGTCTGGGCGATGCCCAGGAGGTCGCGGCCTTCGAGGACGGGAGGGATGGCCTGGGCCTGGATGGGCGTCGGCGTCGTATAGCCCTCGTCGGAAAGGGCCTTGAGGAGGCCGCGATCGAGGCCGAGGTCGGAAAACTGGGTCAAGTGAAGGTGTCTTTCAGTGCGCGGAATCAGGCGGCCCGTCTCGGGGGCGCCGTTCGGCGTGTCTTGGGGGGATGCCCCCGCGTGGCGGGGCGATCTGCGATGTCGCTTCAAGGCGCTCGACAGGCGAGTTGCCGGGGCAACCCTCACGCGACTGGAACGCCGATGTCGCCCCGGAGGAGCCGGTGCGCAGGGGGGAAGTGGCCTTCCGGGCTCCGGAAGTCAAGGCCGGCTTGCCAACCGGGCCCGCCGGGGCGATCAAGGCGCCATGCCTGACACCCGCCGCCTGCTACTTGTGGCCGCCGCCGCCCTCATTGATGTCGATGGCCGCGCCCTGATCTGCCAGCGCCCCGAAGGCAAGGCCCTGGCGGGTCTCTGGGAGTTTCCCGGGGGCAAGGTGGAGGCGGGCGAATCGCCCGAGGCCTGCCTGATCCGCGAGCTGTCCGAAGAGCTGGGCATCGAGGTCACCGAGGCCTGCCTCGCCCCCTTCGTCTTCGCCAGCCACGCCTATGAGGACTTCCACCTGCTCATGCCGCTCTACCTGGTGCGCCGCTGGAGCGGGGTGGTGACGGCGAGGGAGCACGCGGGCCTGGCCTGGGTGAAGCCGAACCGGCTGGGCGATTATCCCATGCCGCCGGCGGACGCGCCCCTGGTGGCCTGGCTCCGGGACCTGATCTGAATTGGCGGGGCTGGTCGAAGCCCTGGCTGAGCTCGTCCTGGCGCGCGCCGACCGGCCGGGCTGGGTGCTGGGCCTCTCGGGCGCGCAGGGCTCGGGCAAGTCGACCCTGGCGGCGGGCCTGGCCTCGGCGCTGGCGCAGGCGGGCCGGTCCTGCGCGGTCCTTTCCCTCGACGACGTCTATCTCGGCCCGGAGGCCAGGGCGGACCTGGCGCGGCGGGTCCATCCCCTGTTCGCCGTGCGCGGCCCGCCGGGGACCCACGATGCGGGCCTTGCCCTGAATGTCCTGGAGGCCCTGGGCCGCCCCGGCCCGGTGCGCCTGCCGCGCTTCGACAAGGGCAGGGACGCCCCCGTGCCGGAGGACGAGCAGCCGGTCTTCGAGGGGCCCGCCGACGTCGCGATCCTCGAGGGCTGGTGCCTGGGCGCCCGGCCCGACCCCTCAGCGGCGGCCTCGGCCCCCATCAACGCTCTGGAACGCGAGCACGACCCCTACGGGACCTGGCGCGGGGCGGTGGAGGCGGCGCTGGCGGGGCGGTATGCGGACCTCTTCAAGGCCCCGGACCTGACGGTCTTCCTGCGCGCGCCGGACTTTCCGACCGTCCGCCGCTGGCGGGGTGAGCAGGAGGCGGAGCTGGCCCGCGCCATCGCGGCGGGACGGCCCGGCCGGGCCATGGGCGAGGCCGAACTGGACGACTTCCTGGCTCGCTACGAGCGGATCACCCGCCGGCTGATCGCCGACCCGCCCGGCGACACCTTGGTCGACCTCGCCCCCGATCGGACGCCGGGCCCGCTTCAACGTCTCTGAGGCCGGGTCCCGGGGACGCTTTGCTCTTCCCCACCCAGGGCGTCGGCCAGCCGCATCTTCGCGGACCCCGGCCTGAGGGGCTTCTGCTGGATCTCCGAGGGCGACCAGCCGGTCAGGGTGAGGATCTCGAAGGTCGCCGCGATCCGCCCGTCCGGGCCGGCGAAGTCGCGGGCGTAGATCTCGAAGGCCCGGGCCAGGACCTTCCGGGTCAGGGGGCGGGGGTGCCGCTCGGCCAGGACCGAGGTCTCGCCCATCCGCCGCAGGTCCGCCATCAGCTTCAGGGGATGGTCGTAGCGCACGGTCACCCGGTCGA
Source organism: Phenylobacterium sp. (assembly GCA_020402585.1). Classification (GTDB taxonomy): domain Bacteria; phylum Pseudomonadota; class Alphaproteobacteria; order Caulobacterales; family Caulobacteraceae; genus Phenylobacterium. Next base: position 25,866 of record JADBZH010000125.1, read on the forward strand.
CGTCGGCCACGGGCAGGGCGAAGCCGGCCCTCTGCAGGAGGCCCGCGGCGTCCGAGGGGTCGGCGAAGGGCGAGACCCGCGGCCCGGCCCCGCCGGTCAGCTCCAGCTCAGCGGCGGTCAGAGACTGGCGCAGCTCGGTCAGGGTCGCCCCGCCGAACAGGGCGCCGATGAAGAGGCCGTCGGGCTTGAGCGCCAGCCGGGCCTGCACGAGGGCGCCCACCACGTCATTGGCCCAGTGCAGGGACAGGCTGGAGACGATGAGGTCCAGGCTGGCCGGGGCGAAGGGCAGGCGCTCCTCGTCAGCGACGATGCGCATCCCCGCCCGGCCCGCCAGCATGGCGCCGGACAGGTCCGCCTCGACCAGCAGGCCCACCCGGGGGGCGGCGTCGCTGGCCGCCAGGGCTTCGGCGAAGGCGCCGTTGCGGGCCCCGAGGTCGACGGCGCGGGGGAAGTCGCGCATGATGGCTTCGAGGCGCATCACGATGTCGCCTGCGGCGCGGCGCTTCAGGAAGTCGGCCCCGGCGTATCCCGGGGCGGCCCGGTCCAGCCGCCGGCGCAGGAGGTCGCGGTCGAAAATTCGCGGGGGCGAGGCGGAGGGCGGCATGGGCCGCGACAATGAACCTTTCGGCCGGGCCTGGGAACCCGCCGGGCCCAGCTCATTGGGTGCAGGGCGATGCTGCCCTCCCTGCGACCCGTCGCTACGATCTGCCGATCACCTTGGAGTCGGAACAAATCATCAGGGCCCCGCCAAGGTAACTCTTCCTGTTGGGGCAGGTTTCCGTCTGCTCCTCGATCTCGGGCGCCTTGAAGACCGAAACAGGCTGCTTCCGGGCGGGACGCACAGGTCGACATTCGCCGACAGAATCCCAGGCGCGGTCGCCCCATAGGATCGACAGTGTGATCCCCTGGCAGGGCCGACCGCCGCTGGCGGTCGACGCGGCCAGGGTTTCAGAAGAAGCCCCCGAACTGATCGTGACACCGATGAGGAAGGCGGCCGACGCCACCATCACGAGGGGGATTGCAGAGTTGGACATGGGGTGATCTTTCCAGCTGTGGAAGCAGCTTCCTGTGCACGGGAGCAGGGGTAAGTCCGGCGTGATCGGATGAACGACGGATTTCGAGGATGAACCACATCGACCGGGTCGCCCTGGCCACCCTCGCGGTTTGGGTCGGCCTTTGCGGCGTTCTCACATTGACGATCCTCGAGACGGAGAGCCCACGCCGGGCCCTCCTGCTCGCTTCAGTGATCGTAGGTCTTGCGGCCGCGACTGCGCACTTGGCTATCCTTGTCCGAAGGCTGCCCGGACCTCGTTGGCGGCGTTGGCTGCTGATCTGCCTCACCGTTGGCGCCTGCGCCTTGGTCAGCCACGCCGTCTTTGTTCATCTCGGGATGCGGCAGTCGCTGATGCAGGACCTCGTGAACCTCGGGGTGGTCACGGGCATCGCCCTTGTCGTCCAAGAGGGAATTGCGGGCCATCGCGCCCGGACCCAGCTTCAGCACCAGTCGAAGCTCCTCGAGGAAATGGAGGCGCGGGTCCGGGGCCTGAGCGCGCGGCAAGGCCGCATGGTCGTCTTGAAGATCGGCCACTCCGAACGCCGCATAGACCCCAGTGAAGTCAGTCACGCTGAGGCGGATGGCAATTTCGCGCGACTTTGGCTCGGCCCGGAGTATCTCTTTGTCTCGGAGTCGCTGAAGGACATCGTCGAGCGGCTGTCGGAGCATAGTTTCGTGCGAATCCACAAATCCTGCGCGGTGAATGCGGCTTGGGTTCAGGAGCGCCGGGGCGATGACATCGTCTTGCGGACGGGGCAACGCCTCAGGATCGGACGCGCGTATCTGAACTCTGTGCGAGACCTCCTGTTCGACGATGGCCGTCGTCCCGGAAACCCTGAGGATCCCCCCCGCCTCTGATCCAGCGCCTGGGTGGACGAAGTCCCTGACCTTCGCTCGGCCTGGGTTCTTGGTCGACCTGGCTCCCGGGAACCTGGATGTCGACGGCGCGCGGGAAACCGCCCAAAGTGCTCCGAAGTGCATCTGGTTTTGCAGTCGAAAACTCGCGGGGGCGAGGCGGAGGGCGGCATGGGCCGCGACAATGAACCTTTCGGCCGGGCCTGGGAACCCGCCGGGCTCCTCGTACGGGCGGGCCGGGCGGCGCTGGACGTCATCTATCCCCACCGGTCCCTGGATGAGGACCGACCGGTCCAGACCCCCGGGCTCTCCGCAGAGGCCTGGAGCCGCATCGCCTTCCTGGACGATCCGGTCTGCGACGGCTGCGGGACGCCCTTCGAGTTCAGCCTGGGACCCGGCGCCCGCTGCGCGGCCTGCCTGGCGAAGCCCCGGGCCTTCGACCGCGCCCGGGCGGCCTGCCTCTACGACGAGGCCTCCCGGGGCCTGGTCCTCCAGCTCAAGTACGCCGACCGGACCGACCTCTCGGCCCTGTTCACCGCCTGGATCTCGCGCTCGGCCCGGGAGCTGCTGGCGGAGGCCGACGCCGTCGCCCCCGTGCCCCTGCATCCCTCGCGCCTGTTCCGCCGGCGTTACAACCAGGCCGCAGAGATCGCCCGGCCCCTGGCCCGGCTCTGGTCGCGGGACTACCTGGCCGACGCCCTGGTCCGCCGGCGGGACACGGGCGCGCAGGCGGGGCGCTCGGGAACCGGCCGGCGTCGGAACGTGGCCGCGGCCTTCCGGGTCCCTGACAGCCGCCGTCGCCAGGTGGAGGGGCGGCGGATCCTCCTCATCGACGACGTCATGACCACCGGCGCGACCCTAGAGGCCTGCGCCCGGGCGCTGAAGGCCGCCGGCGCCGCAGGGGTGGACGCCGCCGTCATCGCCAGGGTTAAAGACCCGGCAAGCCTCACCATATAGAACTGACCCTGAGAGCCGAGGGAGACGCGCATGGCCGCCGTGACCATCTACACCAAGCCCTTCTGCCCCTACTGCGTCCGGGCCCTGGGCCTCCTGGAGCGCAAGGGCGCCGCGGTCACCGAGATCGAGGCCGCCTTCGACGCCGGCAAGCGGGCCGAGATGCTGCAGAAGTCCGGCGGCGCGGCCACCTATCCGCAGATCTTCATCGGGAGCCAGCACGTCGGCGGCTGCGATGACCTGCACGACCTGGAGGCGCAGGGCCGCCTCGACGCCCTGCTGGCGGGCTGAAGCGCGTGCGCGTCGCCCTGGTCCAGACCCGGACGCCGGCGACCCAGGCCGCCGCACTGGATCATGTCCTGCCCCTGGTCCGCCAGGCGGCGGAGGCCGGTGCAGAGCTGATCCTGACCCCTGAGGGAACCAACATCCTGCAGAAGGACCGCGACCTCCTGAAGGCGGCCCTGACGACAGTGGACGCTGATCCGGTGGTCTGCGGCCTGCGCGACTTCGCCCGGGAGCGCGGCCTGCACGTCCTGGTCGGCTCGGCCCTGGTGGACGCCGGCGGCGAGAAGGCGGCCAACCGCAGCCTGCTGGTCGGCCCCGACGGCGAGGTCTCGGCCTGGTACGACAAGCTGCACATGTTCGATGTCGACCTGCCCAATGGCGAGACGGCGCGGGAGAGCGCCGCCTATGCGCCCGGCGACCGGGCGGTGACCGCCCGCGTGGGCGAGGCCCGGCTGGGCCTGTCCATCTGTTACGACATGAGGTTCCCCGCCCTCTACCGCGCCCTGGCCCTGGCCGGGGCGGAGGTGATGACCGTGCCCGCAGCCTTCACCCGGCCGACCGGCGAGGCGCACTGGGAGATCCTGCTCCGGTCCCGGGCCATCGAGACCGGAAGCTTCGTCCTGGCCCCGGCCCAGGGCGGCTTCCACGAAGACCGGCGCGGCACCTGGGGGCGGAGCCTGGCGGTCGGGCCCTGGGGCGAGGTGCTGGGCGTCCTCGACCATGATGAACCCGGCGTCCTGGTGGTGGACCTCGACCTGGCCGCCGCGGACCGCGCCCGGCGCGCCATCCCGGCCCTGGCCAACGCCCGGGCCTTCACGGGACCGGAGACCCTGGCGTGATCCGCTACGCCCTGGCCTGCGGCGCCGGCCACGACTTCGAGGGCTGGTTCGGCAGCTCCGGCGATTTCGATGACCAGTCCGCGCGGGGCCTCGTCTCCTGCCCGCTGTGCGGGACGCCTGAAGTGCGCAAGCAGATCATGGCCCCCTCCGTGGTCACCTCGAAGGGTAAGGCCGACGGGGCGCCCGGCGCCTCGCGCGAGATGATGATGGAGATGGTCAGCCGGGTCCGCCGGCACGTCGAGGACAACTTCGACTATGTGGGCGACACCTTCGCCCGCGAGGCCCGCGCCATCCACGAGGGTCGGTCGGAGGAACGTGGGATCTATGGCGAAGCCACCCCCGAGGAAGCCCGCGCGCTCCTGGAGGACGGTGTCCCCGTCGCTCCCCTGCCCCAGCCGCCCCCTGACCCCCAGGACCTCAACTGATCGTGAGGAGCCGGGCGGGGCCACCGACGACAAGGCGATGGCCGCCGCCTTCGCCGACAACATGATCCGCTACGAAGTCGTCAAGGTCTACGCGCGGAACTGATCGCGGCTCCGGGGCCTCTTGTGTGGCGGAAGCGCAACACTACATCCTCGGGGCGGCGGTTGCGCTTGATCAAGGTGACCGTCCTCCATCCGCCTTACGAGGGGACACATGAACATCGACCAGTACTCCGACCGCGCCAAACAGGCGGTTCAGTCGGCCCAGAGTCTCGCCCTGGCCCGCCGTCACCAGCAATTCGCGCCCGAGCACCTGCTCAAGATCCTTCTTGAGGAGAAGGACGGGCTGTCGCGCGCCCTCATCCAAAGCGCGGGCGGGCGGCCCGACGCGGTTGACCAGGCGGTGGACACCCTCCTGACAAAGCGCCCGCGCGTCGAGGGCGGGTCCGGCCAGATCTACCTGGCCCCGGAGTCGGCCAGCGTCTTCGCCGCCGCTGAGGCCGGCGCCAAGGCCGCCGGCGACGCCTTCGTCACCACCGAGCGCCTGCTGATCGCCATCGCCAAGGAAGGCGGAGAGGCCGCCCGCGCCCTGCGCGACGCCGGTGCGACCGAGCCGGCCCTGGAAGAGGCCGCCAAGGCCCTGCGCAAGGGCAAGACCGCCGACAGCGCCTCGGCCGAGGAGGGCTACGACGCCCTCAAGCGCTATGCCCGCGACCTGACCCAGGCCGCCCGGGACGGCAAGGTCGACCCGGTGATCGGCCGGGATGAGGAGATCCGCCGGACCATCCAGGTCCTGTCGCGCCGGACCAAGAACAACCCGGTCCTGATCGGCGAGCCCGGGGTCGGCAAGACCGCCATCGTCGAGGGCCTGGCCCAGCGCATCGTCAATGGCGACGTACCGGAGAGCCTGAAGGACAAGAAGCTGCTCGCCCTCGACATGGGCGCCCTGATCGCCGGGGCGAAGTACCGCGGCGAGTTCGAGGAGCGCCTCAAGGCGGTGCTGAACGAGGTGACCGCCGCCGAGGGCTCGGTCGTGCTGTTCATCGACGAGATGCACACCCTGGTCGGCGCCGGGAAGGCCGACGGGGCCATGGACGCCTCCAACCTGCTCAAGCCGGCCCTGGCCCGGGGCGAGCTGCACTGCGTGGGCGCCACGACCCTCGACGAATACCGCAAGCACGTGGAGAAGGACGCCGCCCTGGCGCGGCGCTTCCAGCCCGTCTTCGTCTCCGAGCCGACGGTGGAGGACACGGTCTCCATCCTGCGGGGCCTGAAGGAGAAGTACGAGGTCCACCACGGGGTGCGGATCACCGACAGCGCCATCGTCGCCGCCGCCACCCTGTCCAACCGCTACATCACCGACCGCTTCCTGCCCGACAAGGCCATCGACCTGGTCGACGAGGCTGGCAGCCGGGTGCGCATGGCGGTGGATTCCAAGCCTGAGGAGCTGGACGAGATCGACCGCCGGGTCGTCCAGCTGAAGATCGAGCGCGAGGCCCTGACCAAGGAAAGCGACGAGGCCTCCCGCCAGCGTCTGGAGAAGCTGGAGGACGAGCTCGACGACCTCGAGGGCCAGTCCGCCGAGATGACCGCCCGCTGGAAGGCCGAGAAGGAGAAGGTCTCCTCCGCCGCCCAGGTGCGCGAGGCCCTCGACCGCCTGCGCGCCGAACTGGTGGCCGCCCAACGGCGCGGCGACCTGCAGAGGGCCTCCGAGATCGCCTACGGCGAGATCCCGCCCCTCGAGAAGCAGCTCGCTGCTGCCGAGCAGAAGGCCGCCGGCGACGCCGTCAGCCCCGAGGTGGTCGACGCCGCCCAGATCGCCGCCGTGGTCTCCCGTTGGACGGGCGTGCCCGTCGACAGGATGCTGGAGGGTGAGCGCGAGAAACTGCTGCGCATGGAGGACTCCCTGCGTGGCCGCGTGGTCGGCCAGGAGGAGGCCCTGGAGGCTGTCTCCGACGCCGTCCGCCGGGCCCGCGCCGGCCTGCAGGACCCCGCCCGACCGATCGGCTCCTTCCTGTTCCTTGGCCCCACGGGCGTGGGCAAGACCGAGCTGACCAAGGCCCTGGCCGAGTTCCTCTTCGACGACGAGTCCGCCATCACCCGCCTCGACATGAGCGAGTACATGGAAAAGCACTCGGTCAGCCGCATGATCGGCGCGCCTCCGGGCTATGTCGGCTACGACGAGGGCGGGGCCCTGACCGAGGCCGTGCGCCGCCGGCCCTACCAGGTGGTGCTGTTCGACGAGGTCGAGAAGGCCCATCCGGACGTCTTCAACGTCCTGCTGCAGGTGCTGGATGACGGCCGCCTGACCGACGGCCAGGGCCGGACCGTGGACTTCCGCAACACCCTCCTGATCATGACCTCCAACCTCGGCTCGGAGTTCCTGGCCAGCCAGAAGGAGGGCGAGGATGTCGAGGCGGTGCGGGGCGACGTCATGGGCGTGGTCCGCGGCCACTTCCGGCCCGAGTTCCTGAACCGGGTGGACGAAATCATTCTGTTCCGCAGGCTGGGCCGGGCGGAGATGGACAACATTGTCCGCATCCAGCTGAAGCGCCTGGAGACCCTGCTGGCCGACCGGCGGATGACCCTGTCCCTGGACGACGCGGCCATGACCTGGATGGCCGACAAGGGCTATGACCCGGTCTACGGCGCCCGGCCGCTCAAGCGGGTGATCCAGAAGGACTTGGTCGACCCGGTGGCGCGCAAGCTGCTGCAGGGCGACCTGGTGGACGGATCCGTCATCGCCGTGACCACCGGGCCGGACGGCCTGGTGATCGGCCGGCCGCAGGTCCACTGACCCTGAGGCGGGGCGGGGTTCAGTCCTCGCCCCGCACCTTCCCCCGGAGGGACTTCACGCCGCCCCGGCGCACCTTGCCCTCCACACGCCGGACCTTCGAGGCCAGTGTGGGGCGGGTGCGCTTTCGCGGCGGCGGCGGCGGCTCCGCGGCCTTGCGGATGAGCTCGACGAGCCGCTGCAGGGCCTCGGCCCGGTTCCGTTCCTGGCTGCGGTGGGTCATCACGCTGAGCACCAGCACGCCGTCCTGGGTCAGGCGCCGGCCCGCCAGCTTCATCAGCCGAACGGCCACGTCATTCGGCAGGGACGGCGACCGACGGACATCGAAGCGCAGCTCGACGGCGGTGGAAACCTTGTTGACGTTCTGCCCGCCCGGTCCCGCAGCGCGGATGAAGCGCTCGGTGATCTCGTCCTCGGGGATGAGGATGGCGGGGGTAACCTCGATCATGGCGGTCGCCCGGGTTCAGGCGGCGCGGCAGGCGGGACAGAGGCCGCGGGCTTCCAGGGTCAGGCTGCGCACCGAGTATCCCGCCTCCGCCGCCGCCGCCAGGCCGGCGTCGAGGCCGGGCTCGAACTCCCGGGCTGCACCACAACAGTCACAGATCAGGAAGGCGGCCCGGTGGGCGTCGCCCCGAATCCGGCAGGGCACGTAGGCGTTCAGGCTCTCGATGCGGTGGGCGAAGCCCTGCTTCTCCAGGAAGTCGAGGGCCCGGTAGACGGTGGGCGGCTTGGCCGGCGCGCCATCGCCCCCGAAAGCGGCGATCATGTCGTAGGCCTTGAGCGGGGCGTCCGCCGACAGCAGCAACTCCAGGACCCGACGGCGGGGCGCGGTCAGGCGTTCGCGAGCGTCGACGCAGCGCGCCTCCGCGTCGGCCAGGGCCGCCGCAAGCCCCTGCCCGGCCAGGCCCTGTCCGGGGCCGTCATCGTGTCCGCAATCATGCGCCATGGCCAAGGGCTAGCCCTGAAGCCGTGCGGACGCAACCGCGCCGTGGTCAGCCCTCGTCGGCCGAGCCGCCGCCCTGGCCTTCATCGCCCTCGAAGCTGCGGGGCGCCCGGCGGCGGCGCGGGGGTCGCGCCTCCTCAACCACGGCCTCGGCCCGCGGGCGGCGCGGGCGCAGGAAGTCGGGCGCCTGGCTCTCTGCGCCATCCTCGCTGCGAAGGGTGGGAGAGGGCGGTCGGTCCTCCGCAGGGGGCGCGATGGCGCCGCCGCTGGGCTCGACCACGGCCATGGGGTCGCGATCGGGCCTGTCTTCGCGGTTCCGCTCGGGGCGGTCCTCACGGTCGCGCCAGCGATCCCGGCGTCCGCCCTCAACACGTTCGCCCCGGGGGCGGTCGTCGCGCGGCCGCTCGTCCCTTTGGCGGTCTTCTCTTTGACGGTCTTCTCTGGGCCGGTCTTCTCTGGGCCGGTCGTCGCGCTGCCGCTCCTCGCGGGGACGGTCGTCCCGGGGCCGCTCGTCCCGCGGCCTGTCGTCACGGGGCCTGTCATCTCTTTGGCGCTCTTCGCGGGGACGGTCGTCCCGCGGCCTGTCGTCGCGTGGGCGGTCATCGCGGTCGCGGAAGCGTTCGCGGCGGTCGTCCCGGTCGCGCCAGGATCCCCGGTCGCGGGGTTCGGCCTCCGCCTCTGAAGGCTCAACCTCGACGCCCTCTCCGGGTTCCTCCTCGAAGTCCACGTCGAAGCCCGAATTGTACTGGTCCCGGCCGATGATCTCGGAAGCCGGCCGGGTGGGCTGCATGGCCCGGATCAGGCGGAAATAGTGCTCGGCATGCTGGAGGAAGTTCTCGGCAAGAACACGGTCGCCCGAGGAGGCGGCGTCGCGGGCCAGCTGCTGGTAGCGCTCGAAGACGGTCTGGGCGTTGCCGCGGACCTTGACCCCCTCGGGGCCGTTGGACTCCAGGGCCCGGTTCGCATTGTGCTGCTGAGGCTTGCCACCGGCGCTGCGATTGCGACCGCGCTGACGCTTCATGCCCTTGAAATCTCTCATGTCCTGCCGTTCCGCCGACCCGCCGATTCAAGACGGGCTAGGGCTGTTCTTCTGGCCTGTCCGCCGGGTTCCTCCCGACGAAGACGATCCGAAGCTGAAAAGTTCCCGTCGTCCCACCCGGCGACTGGCGTTTCGCTTTTCACGGAACGGCCTGCCGGCCCGGGGCCCGATCCTGAGGGTCAGGCGGTCCATGGCGTCGACGGTTTGAGTGGAGACCGGGAGTCCGTCTAGCGGCTCAGCCGTGAGTTTCCAAGGGGTTTTTCATGCCCGTCACGACGCGGTCGTGGGTCGACAGGTCGGGCAGGGTCTCGACCTCCATGGCCCCCGCCTGCCGGAAGAGGGCCTCGACAGCCATCCTCTGGTCAAAGCCGATTTCCACCAGGAACCGCCCGCCGGGCTTGAGCACGCGAAGGACCTCCGGCGCCAGGGTCCGATAAGCCTCCAGCCCGTCGACGCCCCCGTCCAGGGCCAGCCGGGGCTCGTAGACCCGCACCTCGGGATCCAGGGTCTCGATCACGTCGGTGGCGATGTAGGGCGGGTTGGAGACGACAAGGTCGAAGCCGTTGTCACCGAGGCCCGCCGTCCAGTCCCCTCGCAGGAGGGCGACCCGACCGGCCAGGCCCAGGCGCGCGGCGTTGTCGCGGGCGACGGCCAGGGCCTCTTCCGAGGCGTCCACACCCAGGCCGCGGCCCGCCGGGCGCTCGGCGAGGATCGCCAGGAGGATGGCGCCCGAGCCCACGCCGAGGTCGAGAAGGCTGAACGGGCGGCCCTCGGGAAACAGGCGCAGGGCGTGGTCGACGATGACCTCGGTCTCGGGCCGGGGCGTCAGGACGTCCGGGGTCACGCCCAGCATGAGGTTCCAGAAGCCGCGCCGGCCCAGGATGTGGCTGACCGGCTCCCGGCGGATGCGCCGTTCCAGATAGTCGTCCAGCCGCTCGACCTGACCGGCGTCCAGTTCGCGGTAGGGGTCTGCGACGATATCCGCCCGGGTGACGCCACAGGCGGCCTCCACCAGGACCCGGGCGTCGATGACCGGTCCCGGGATGCCCGCCGCCTCCAGCCGGGCCCGCGCGCCCTGCCAGGCCTGGAGGAGGTTGCGGGTCACTCGGGATCGCCCGGCGTGCTGCAGGCGTCGCCCACCCGCACGGTCCCGCCGTGGGTGACCTGGACGTAGATTCCGCAGTCCCGGTGGCCGTAATGCTCGAAGAGGTGCTCCACCAGGGGCATGTCCTTCTTGGCGGTTTCCGGGTCCACCTCGGTGGCGGCGCAGCGGACGATGGGAGCGAAGACCGTCGCCCGGGCGAAACCGAGCAGGAGGTTGCGGCCCTTCCAGCTGTTCTCGACCCAGGGCGGCCAGCCCTCGACATAGAGGTTGGCCCGAAAGCGCATGGGATCGACTGGGCGACCGATCCGGGCCTCCAGGTCGCGGACGCTCGCCAGGTTGATGATGGAGACGTGCCCGGCGGGATGGTCAAGGAACTGGTAGTCCGGGGCCTGCAGCACCTGCACCCCGTCGCGGGCGTCCTCGCCCAGGAGGTCGCGGACCCAGGCGGCGAAGCCCTCACGTCCGGCTCCAGCGCCGAGGTCGCCGTGGAAGTCGGGGCGACCCGGGGCCGAGGCGGACAGGGCGGTCCCGGCGACGCGGGTGCGGGCCGCCGCCACTACGGGGTGGGCCGCCAGGACGGCGAACTTCATTTTCGAGACGTATTTCGGCGCTGCCGGATCGAAGCCGGAGGGGCCGTTCTCCACCACCCAGCGACGGTCCTGGGCGATGGCCCGGCCGGGAACCAGGTCGGCCTGGGTCAGGGCTTCCGCCGAGAAGCCCTTGATCGGATACCGGAAGAGGCCGGTGATGAGGGCTTCCATCAGGCGAACTCCGCTTCCAGGCTGGCCAGCCGCGCCGCCTGGTCCTCGGCGATCAGCGGGTTGATGATGTCGTCCAGGGACTCGCCCTCCAGCACCTTGGCGAGGTTGTAGAGGGTCAGGTTGATCCGGTGATCCGTCACCCTCCCCTGAGGGTAGTTGTAGGTGCGGATGCGCTCGGACCGGTCGCCCGACCCGACCTGGCTGCGGCGGGAGTCCGCCCGCGCGGCGTCAAGGGCCTCGCGCTTCTGGTCGTACAGGCGCGCCTGGAGGACCTTCATCGCCCGGGCCCGGTTCTGGTGCTGCGACTTTTCCGAAGACGTCACGACGATCCCGGTGGGGATGTGGGTGATGCGCACGGCGGAGTCGGTCTTGTTGACGTGCTGTCCGCCCGCGCCGGACGAGCGATAGGTGTCGATGCGCAGGTCCGCCTCGCGGATCTCGATGTCCACGTCCTCCACCTCCGGCAGGACGGCCACTGTGGCCGCCGAGGTGTGGATGCGGCCGCCGGCCTCGGTCTCAGGCACGCGCTGGACCCGGTGGACCCCGCTCTCGAACTTCAGCCGGCCGAAGACGCCCTCGCCGGTGATCGAGGCGATGATTTCCTTGTAGCCGCCCACCTCGCCTTCAGAGATGGAATCGATCTCGATCCGCCAGCCCTGCAGGGCGGCGTAGCGTTGGTACATCCGGAACAGGTCTCCGGCGAACAGGGCGGCTTCGTCCCCGCCGGTTCCAGCCCGCACTTCAAGGATCGCCGAGGCGTTCTCGTCGCGGTCGCGGGGGGCGAGGAGCAGGGCGACCTCGTGCTCAAGGTCCGGCAGGCGGGCCTTCAGGGCCTCCAGCTCGTCCCGGGCCAGGGCGGACATGTCGGCGTCGCCGGACGCCGCCATCTCTTCCAGCTCCGGCGCCTCGGCGCGGGCCTTTTCGAGGGCCTGGACGGCCTCCACCACGGGCTTGAGCTCGGAATGCTCGCGCGACAGGCGCACGATCTCGGCGCCGTCCGAGGCGGCGGACATGCGGGCCTCGATCTCGTGGAAACGGCCGAGGACCTGGTCGAGTCGGGCTTGGGGAAGGCGCAAGGGTCGGGATCTTCAGGGGGGCGGGAGAGGCAGGCTTCTAGCCCGCCGCGCGCGGCTTGCCAAATCCCGGAGGCTGGCCGGCGATGGGGCGGGCGACCCGCAGGGGGCCGCCCGCGATCCGCGTTCGGATCAGACGCGCACGCCGCTCAGCGAGGCGTTGCCGAAGGCGCCGAGCTTGACGTTGCCCGACAGGCTGTCGCCGCTGACGGTGGCTTCGAACTCCAGGGTCATCGGCATCGGGCTGGTGATGGACGAGGACCAGATCAGCTTGTCGCCGTCGACCTTGCCGGAAATTTCCTGGTCGCCCATGCGGCCCGTCGTCTTGCCGGTGAAGGTGTCGCCATTGGTGGTGATGGAGGCGTTCACTTCCTGAGCGCCCATCGGGGTGTTGATCGTGATCTTCCAGTTGCCGTCCGCAGACATGGCTCTCTCCTCTTTGCGAAGCGGCGCCTCATCGAGCCATAAATGGCCTTTCAAGCGGCGCTTCCGTTCGCCATCGACGGACCCGCCGCGGCAGCCAGTTTAGGTGGGGCTCGGGGACGCGCTTTCAAGTTCGGCGGCGCGTTGCTCCACCAAGTGCACGATATGGTCGACCATGCGGTCGTTGTCCATCTTGTGGTCGGCCTTGCCGGCCAGGTAGACCATGCCGGAGCCCTTGCCGCCGCCGGTGAAGCCCACGTCCGTCATCAGGGCCTCGCCAGGCCCGTTCACCACGCAGCCGATGATGGACAGGCTCATGGGGGTGGCGATGTGGGCCAGCCGGGCCTCAAGTGTCTCCACCGTCCGGATGACGTCGAACCCCTGCCGGGCGCAGGACGGGCAGGCGATGATGTTCACGCCGCGGTGGCGCAGGCCGAGGGACTTCAGCAGGTCGAAGCCGACCTTGACCTCCTCCACAGGATCGGCCGCCAGGGAGACCCTGAGGGTGTCGCCGATGCCGGCCCAGAGCAGGGCGCCCATGCCGATGGACGACTTGACCGTGCCGATGCGCTGGCCGCCGGCCTCGGTGACGCCGATGTGCAGGGGGCAGTCGATGGCCTCGGCCAGCATCTGGTAGGCGGCCACGGTCATGAACAGGTCCGAGGCTTTCACGCTGATCTTGAACTCGTGAAAGTCATGGTCCTGCAGGATGCGCGCGTGATCCAGGGCGCTCTCGACCATGGCGTCGGGGCAAGGCTCGCCATACTTTTCCAGGAGATGGCTCTCCAGGCTGCCGGCGTTGACGCCGATACGGATGGAACAGCCGTGATCCCGCGCAGCCTGGATCACCTCACGCACCCGGTCGGGGCTTCCGATGTTGCCGGGGTTGATCCGCAGGCAGGCCGCCCCCGCCTTCGCCGCCTCGATACCCCGCCGGTAGTGGAAGTGGATGTCCGCGACGATGGGGACCTTGGACGCCTTGACGATCTGGGGCAGGGCGGCGGTCGAGGCCTCGTCGGGACACGACACCCGGACGATGTCGGCGCCGGCCTCCTCCAGCTGACGAACCTGGTCGATCGTCGCGGCGGCGTCCGCCGTCAGCGTGTTGGTCATGGACTGGACGCTGATCGGGGCGTCGCCGCCGACCTCGACGCTCCCGACCCGGATCTTGCGGCTCTTTCGGCGGACGATGGTGCGCCAGGGGCGCAGGGCGTGGGTTTCTGACATGGTGGGAGAATAGGGCCCTTGTGAGGGAATCCCAAGGCGGCTCAAGCAGGCGGGGGACGTGTCAGGACCGATCCGGGCGTAAGTCCCGCCGGAAGCACCCCCCTGGACTGGCCGTCGAGGTAGACCGCGATGACCCCGGCCTCCACCGTCTCGAAGGACAGCCCCGGTACAGGGTCGGTGCGGTAGGCTTCTCCCGCCGCCAGCTGGCGGGCGAACCATGCCGACCGGTCGGGTCCCCAGACGATGAGGGTGGTGGGCCGTCGCGCCTGCAGCACCACCCGACCAACGGCGCCGTGCACGGCCGCCCGGGGCGTGAAGGTCTGGCCGAGGTCAAGAAGGGTCGGGTCCTCCGACGCCGTCATTCCCGGGGGAAGCGCAGCGGACAACTCGGCCTCAAGGCCGGGTGTCAGGTAGTGCGGCGGCGCATTGGACTCCACCGGCGCCGGCAAGGGCGCGCCAAGGGTCATGGCGCCGGCGGGGGCGGCCGGTGCGGGCGCCGCGGCGACGGGGGCTGCAGGCTTGCGTCCCTCCTCGTTCAGCGTTCCCCGACGGACCAGGTTCCAGGCGAGAATGGCTGACAGGATCAGCAGGCCCGCAAGAATCATGAGTCTCAGGCGCGGGTCAGCCATCCGGCGAACGCCTACGGGTGGCCTGAGGGCGTCATTGCGGTCCGGGTCGTCGGCCTTGAAGCGGGCGATGGCGACGTCGCCAGGGAAGCCCAGGGCCTGAGCGTAGGCGCGGATGTAGCCGATCGTGAAGGGACGACTTGGCAGGTCCTTCAGGCGGAGGGCCTCGATGGCCTCCACGTAAGCCGGTCGGATCCGAGTTCGCGCCACGATATCGGCGATGCCGAGACCGCGGGCCTCCCGGACGGCGCGCAAGGCTTCCCCGATATGCTCTCCAGACTGCAGGTCTGGCGCGGGCGCTGCCGTCCCGGCGTCCCTCTCACCTTCCTCAGCCATGACGGCGACAATCCTCCGGGCGCGCACCGCCGATAGCATGACGGGGGAGTGAGGCCAATCGCGCCTCGGACGCCGGCTTCAGACCGCCAGATAGAGCTTGCGCGCGAGGGTCTCGACCTCGTTGCGGATGGAGCCCGCCGTGCTGCGGATCAGGCTCTGGACCCCCCGCCTGGCGGCCGCCCGGTCGCAGGAGAGGACCATCTGCTTGACCGGTCCGATACCCGCCGGGGGCATGGAGAGGGCCTCGAAGCCCAAGGCCACCAGGACGAAGGCCTCGAGGGGACGGCCCGCCATTTCCCCGCAGACCGAGACCGGCGTCCCGGTCTCGGCGCAAGCCTTCTGGATCGCCTCAAGCGCCCGCAGGGCCGGTGGCGAGAGGAAGTCATAACGTTCCGAGACCCGCGGGTTCCCGCGGTCGGCCGCGAAGAGGTACTGCATCAGGTCGTTCGTGCCGACGCTGACGAAGTCGGTCATGGGCAGGAGGGCGTCCAGGTGCCAGATCACCGACGGCGCCTCGATCATCGCGCCGACATCCAGCCGGGCGGGCTCGGGCCGCCCCCGGCGGTTCGCCCAGGCGATCTCCAGGTCCACCAGGGACCGGGCCGCCCTGAATTCGTCAACGCTGGCGACCAGCGGGAACATGATCTTCAGCGGCCGTCCCCGCGAGGCGGCGATCAGCGCCCGGAGCTGGAGCCGCAGGAGCGCGGGACGGTCCAGGCCCATGCGAACGGCGCGCCAGCCGAGAGCGGGGTTATCCTCCCTTTCGGCCTCCATGTACGGCAGGACCTTGTCGCCGCCGAGGTCGAGCGTGCGGAAGGTCACGGGCAGCCCGCCAGCGGCATCCATGACCCTGCCGTAGAGGGCGGTCTGGGCGGTCAGGCGAGGCATCTCCTCGGCGACCATGAACTGGAACTCAGTGCGGAAGAGGCCGATCCCCTCGGCCCCGGCTTCACCAAGCATGTCGAGGTCCACGTCCAGTCCGGCGTTCATCAGGAGCTGGATCTTCGTGCCATCCTGCGTGATGGCGGGACGGTCCCTGAGACGCGCGAACTCGGCGCGACGTTGCAGCCGGACGTCCAGGCGGGCCTGCAGCGCCTTGATGACGTCCGGGCGCGGCCGCAGGTAGGCCTCCGCCGTCTCGGCGTCGACGATGACGGTGTCGCCCTCCGAGACCTTGTCCCGTAGTCCCGCCAGGCGCCCGACACACGGAATATCCAGGGCCCGCGCCACAATCGCGGCATGGCTGGCGGTGGAGCCTTCCTCGAGGAGCAGGCCCTTGAGTCTTGTGCGGTCGTATTCCAGCAGGTCGGCCGGTCCCAGGTTCCGGGCGATCAGGATCGCGTTTTCAGGCAGGTCGCGCACCAGTCCGGCGTCTCCGGCAAGGTGCCTCAGCAACCGGTCCGCCAGGTCCTCGAAGTCATGGAGCCTTTCCCGGAGGTAGGGGTCCCTGGCCTGGCCCAGCCTGGCGCGATGCTCTGACCGGACACGCTCCACCGCCGCTTCCGCGGTCAGGCCGTTGCGGACGGCGTCCTCGAGGGAGCGCCGCCATCCCCGGTCGTAGGCGAACATGCGGTAGGTCTCGAGGACCTCATACGAGGCCTCCACCAGGCCATGCTGGCCCTCCAGCATGCTGTCGATCTGGGCCTGAAGGGTCGTGATGGCCGCCTTCAGGCGCACTTCCTCGGCGGCGACGTCTTCAGCCAGGAGGTCTGATGGGGCCACCGGCGGTTCATGCAGGACCGCGACCCCCAGGGCGAGGCCCTCTGCGAACCGCGCGCCCTTGAGGCGCTCGGGCTTCTTGGGCACCAGGTCGATGTTCTTGAGGGGACCTTCAGTGGCCAACTCCCCGCCTGCAACCATCTCGGCCAGGACCATCGCGATGATCTGAAGGTCCTCGACCTCGTCCTCGGAATACACCCGCTCAGTCCGGTTCTGGACGACGAGGACCCCGATGACCCTGCCGCCTCGAAGCAGCGGCACGCCCATGAAGGCGTGGAACGGGTCCTCGCCCGTCTCGGGGCGGTAGGAGAAGGCGGGGTGGTTGGGCGCATCCGAGAGGTTCAATGGACGCCCCAGCCGCATGATCTCACCGACCAGGCCCTCGCCGGGCTTCATGCGGGTCAGGTGCACCGCGTCCGGGGAGAGTCCCTCCGTGGCGAACAGCTCCATGTCGCCGTCCGCCTGGCGCATGTAGAGCGAGCAGACTTCCGCCACCATCGACCGGGCGATGATGCGCACGACCATGTCCAGGCGCGCCTGGACGGGCCCGCCCGAGGCCAGGGCCTCGCGAATCTGCCGGAGCAGGCTGCGCTGCCCCCGCACGGCGAAACTGGTGGTTGACGTCGGCAATAGCTCCTCGCGACAGGGGGAAAACCAATGTCCTCAACGCCTTCCTAGCAGGAAGGGGTGACAGAACGGAAAACAATTGCCCGTGCGGACGGCGGTCAGCCGCCCGACGCCTCTTCTTTGGGCGGGACCTTGTCCTAAGGACAGGTCACGGGCGCCGCCTTGGAAATCTCCGACGCTGCAGCCTTTACGTCCGCCTGGTAGGCGGGCGCCTTCGAGACCCTGTCGTAGACCGCAAGGCCCAGCATGCGACCCGCTGCGACGTCGCTTGGCCAGTGCACTCGGCAGTCGACGCGATGCTGGCCCACATTCGCACCCCAGGCGCGGATGGCGTCGGAGCGGGCGGGCGCCGCATCGGAGAGGGCGAGGGCCAGAAGCCAGCCAATTCCGGCGTGGCCGCTCGGATAGGAGAAGCCCAGCCTGTCCCCCTGACCTGCGGCGACGAGGGGATCGCAGGCCGGGCCGCCATCCGCGGTGAAGGGCCGGGGGCGCTTGTATGCGGTCTTTGCCTGGTCCATCGGAACCACGAAGTCCGTCATCAGGGTCATCATCAGCTTCTGGACCGCAGGGGTCTTCTCGGCGGAGACCTCGACGCCGACGGCGCAGGACACAGACTTCATGAAGGCGGCGTCGGGGAGGCGAGCCTCGCGGATCGCGCCTTCCCAGGCGGGACCGTTGACCCCGGCCCGTGCGGCCGAAGCCGCTGTCCGGTCGAAGGCATCCTGGCTGGAGCCGGCCTCGGGCGGAGGCGGCAGCAACCGCACCGCATCAATGGGCGGTTGTCCCGCGAGGTAGCCTCCGCGGGTCTGGGCGGTCCCCAGCGTTGCCGGCGCGGCGGCGGCGACCAGGAAGGCGAGGGCAAGGGCAAGGCGCATGTCAGGGCTCCGTCTGTCGTCCGGGATAGACCCCCAGGGTAAGCGCATTGTCCCCGCGCCGCCACGGCGTCATAATCTCTTCATAAGGCGAGCGATGCGACGCCTCTTGGACTGTGGGGGAAACGCATGCGCTACCGGCTGGCCGCCCTGGGCGCGATCCTGATCATCGCCGGGTCTCTCCTGGCCTTCCTCGTGCAGGGCTCGGGTGGCGTCGAGGTCCGGGAAGCCCGCTGGCGGACTGCCGAGGGCGCCGTCATGTCTGGCCTGCTTTACCGGCCCCCAGGGCTGGAGGCCGGGCGGCGCGCTCCCGCGGTCCTTCTCAGCCACGGCTACATCAACACCCGGGAGATGCAGAGCCCCTTCGCCATCGAGCTGGCGCGGCGGGGCTTTGTGGTCCTGGCCATGGACATGACGGGGCATGGCGGCTCTGGGGGTAATGTCGGGGCCGCCGGCTTCGGCGGGCCTTCCGCCCTGGCTCACCTTCGCAGCCTGCCCTTCGTCGATGCGGGCCAGATTGGCCTTGCCGGCCACAGCATGGGCGGCGGACCTGTTCTTGCGGCCGCCCGCGCTGACCCCGACGCCTACCGCGCCGTGGCTTTGGTCGGGTCGGCGCCGGGGCTGTTCGGGCCACCCGACGAGGTCCGGCCGGACTTCCCGCGGAACCTGAACGTCGTCTTCGGCGGCCTGGATGAGTTCTCCGCCCTGATGTGGCGGACGCCGAAAGGGGTCGACCTTCCGGTGTCGGAGAAGCTGAAGGCCGTGTTCGGCGTCGCCTCTCAGGTGGAGCCTGGCCGCGTCTATGGGGATCCCGCCCTTGGGACCGCCCGTCGCCTGGACCTGCCCTACGTCACTCATCCCTGGGAACACTTCTCGTCCGGCGGCGTCGCGCCGGTGGTGGACTGGATGCAGACGCAGCTCGAGGGCGAGGTCCATCCCCTGCCGCCGCAAGACCAGGTCTGGTTCTGGAAGGAGATCGGGACCCTCCTGGCGCTGGTCGGCGCGGGCGTTCTCCTGCTGGGCGCTTTCGAACTCGCGCTAGGCCTGCCCTGGCTGTCCGCCCTGAGGCGCTCGCCCGAGCCCGCCGCGGCGGTCCGCGGGACGGGCGGCTGGCTGGCCCTGGGGCTGACGGCGGTGCTGCCGGCCCTGACCTACCTGCCCTTCATGAAGCTGGGCGCCGTGTGGTTCCCTTCCGCCCTCTTTCCGCAATGGGTCCACAACCAGCTCCTCGCCTGGGCCCTGGCCAATACGGTCCTCGCCATCCTGATCGCCCTGGTGCTGCGGCGGGGCCGGCCGGTGTTCAGCGTCGACATCGTCCGCTCTGTCCTCGCCGCCATTCTGTCGGTGGGCGCGGTCGTGCTGGCCCTCACAGCTGTAGACCGCCTCCTGCACGTCGACTTCCGTTTCTGGGTCGTCGGATTCCGTCCCCTATCGGCGGACCGGTTCCCGATCTTCCTGACCTACCTGCCCTTCTGGATCCTGCACTCGGTCATCGTCGTGCGCGGGCTCTGCGCCCTGCTGGCGGTGGACGGCGCGGGGCGCCGGATGACCTATGCGACCGCCGCAGCTGTGATGGGCGGCGGCTTCCTGGTCCTTGCCGCCGTACAGTACGCGACCCTCTTCACGACCGGCCTCCTGCTGACCCCGACAGAGCCGCTGAACGTGATCGTGGCCCTGCAGTTCATTCCCCTGCTGGCCCTGGTGGGGATCATCGCCGTCTTCACCTGGCGACGGACTAATAGCTACCTGCCGGGCGCCCTGATCTGCGCCCTGTTCCTGTCCTGGTACGTGACCAGCGGCACGGCCAACCATTGGTCGCCGGACTATCCCATGACCTTCCCGCCCGCGGCCCGCGACCGCTAGGGGGCTTCAGAGCTGGTCCAGGCCGTAGGCGGCGTGCAGGGCGCGGACGGCCAGCTCGGTGTAGGCCGCGTCGATCAGGACCGAGATCTTGATCTCCGAGGTCGAGATGACCTGGATATTCACGCCCTTCTCGGCCAGGGCGCCGAACATGGTCTTGGCCACGCCCGCATGGCTGCGCATGCCGACCCCGATCACCGAGACCTTGGCCACGTCCTCATTGACCTTCACGTCCTCGAAGCCGACCTGCCCCTGCAGGCTGCGGACGATCTCGACGGCCCGGCCGGCGTCCCGCTTGCCGACGGTGAACTCCATGTTGGCCGTGTCGGCGACCCTCGCATGGCTCTGCACGATCATGTCGACGTTGACGTTCGCGTCCGCCAGGGCCCCGAAGATGACCGAGGACACGCCCGGATGGTCGGGCAGGCCGAACAGGCTGATCTTGGCCTCGTCCCGGCTGTAGGCGACTCCGCTGACGATCCGCTTTTCCATGATCTCTTCCTCGTCGCACACGATGGTGCCCTGACCCGGGGCCTCGCCCGGCTCGACAAAACTCGAAAGGACCCGGACCGGCACCTTCTGGGCCATGGCCAGCTCCACGGACCGGGTCTGCAGGACCTTGGCGCCCAGGGACGCCATTTCCAGCATCTCCTCGTAGGAGATCCGCGACAGCTTGCGGGCCCGGGATTCGATCCGGGGGTCGGTGGTGTAGACCCCGTCCACGTCGGTGTAGATGTCACAGCGCTCGGCCCGCACGGCGGCGGCGATGGCCACGGCGCTGGTGTCGGACCCGCCGCGGCCAAGGGTGGCGATGCGTCCGGACGTGGTGACGCCCTGGAAGCCGGCGATCACCGCCACCTCGCCCGAATCCAGGGCGGCGGAGAGCTTCTCCGGCGGGACGTCGTCGATCCGGGAGCGGCCATGGGCGTCGTCGGCGACGATCGGCACCTGCCAGCCCATCCAGGACCGGGCCGGGAGGCCCATGTTGCGAAGGGTCATGGCCAGGAGACCCGCCGTCACCTGCTCGCCCGAGGCGACGACGACGTCGTACTCGTCATCCGAGGCGGGAAGGCCCTCGGCAGCGGGACCGGCGGCGTCGGTCCAGGCCACCAGCTCATTCGTCTTGCCGGCCATGGCCGAGACGACGACGGCGACCTTGTACCCGGCCGCGACCTCGGCGGCGACGAGCCGCCCGACGCGCCGGATGCGCTCGAGGTCAGCGACGGACGTGCCGCCGAATTTCATGACCAGCCGTGACATGGCTCGAAATCCGCACTCCAGACCCGGGAAGAGAGGCCTTCTAGCGGCCGGGCGGGGAGGGGGCAACACCTGCGCGCCGGGGCTTTTCCCTGTGCACCCGGCCCGGGGCTCTGGTATGTGCGGCCCATGCCCGAGCCCGGTTCCAGCATCGATCCCGCCGAAGTCGAGCGGTTCTCACGCATCGCCGCCGAATGGTGGGACCCCAAGGGCAAGTTCGCTCCCCTGCATCGCTTCAATCCGGTCCGGCTGAACTTCATCCGCGAACAGGGTCTGGCCCATTTCGGCCGCGACGGCGACGCCCGCCGGCCCTTCGAAGGGCTGAGGCTGCTGGACATCGGCTGCGGCGGCGGCCTCCTGTCCGAACCCATGTCGCGGCTGGGCTTCGACGTGACCGGGGTCGACGCCTCTGAACGCAACATCGGGACCGCCCGGACCCACGCCGAACAGGCCGGGGTTCCCGTCACCTATCTCTGCTCCACAGCCGAGGCCCTTGAGGCGGAGGGCGTGGCGCCCTTCGACGTGATCCTCAACATGGAGGTCATCGAGCACGTTGCCGATCCGGGCGAGTTCCTGCGCACCTGCGGCAGGCTGCTGGCGCCTGGCGGCCTGATGATCGTGGCGACCCTGAACCGAACCCTCCGCGCCCTGGCCCTGGCCAAGATCGGCGCCGAGTACGTCCTTCGCTGGCTGCCGGCCGGCACCCATGACTGGCGGAAATTCCTGACGCCGGAGGAACTTCGGGGCTTCCTGTCCGGGACCTCCCTGGACATGAAGGGGCCGTTCGGGGTGAGCTTTGATCCCCTTTCCGGCGTCTGGCGGCTCTCGTCGGACTCCGGTGTGAACTACATGATGACGGTGACGCGCCGGGCGGACTGACCGGCCGGGCGCCCGGGTCCAGGGAGGGACTGGCGCATGTTCGGATTGATGATGGACAGGCCCCTGACCCTGCCCTCCATCCTGGAGTACGCGGCGGCCTGGCACCCCACCCGAGAGATCGTCACCCGCACCGTTGAGGGGCCGATCCACCGTTACGGCTATGCCGACGCCCTTCAGCGCGTGAAGCGCATGGCCAACGCCCTGCGATCCCTGGGCGTGAAGCCCGGCGACCGCGTGGCCACCCTGGCCTGGTCCACCCATCGGCACTTCGAGCTCTACTATGCCGTCAGCGGACTGGGGGCGGTGCTGCACACCATCAACCCGCGCCTGCATCCCGACCAGGTGGCCTGGGTGGCCAACCACGCCGGCGACAGCCTGCTGTTCTGGGACATCTCCTTCGCCGACCTCGTGCCCGAGATCGCCGGGCGCCTGGAGACCGTGAAGACCTTCGTCGCCATGACCGACCCGGACAACCTGCCGGCCTCCGCTCCGGGCGGGACCCTCGTGTACGAGGCGTTGGTCGCGGCGGCCTCGCCGGACTTCGACTGGCCTGAGCTTGATGAGCGGCAGGCCTCCGCCCTCTGCTACACCTCAGGCACGACGGGAAACCCCAAGGGGGTGCTCTATTCGCACCGCTCGACCGTCCTTCACGCCCTGTCGGTCATCCAGCCCGACTGCTTCGGGCTTGGGGCGGCCGACGCCATCCTGCCCTGCGCCCAGATGTACCACGCCAACGCCTGGTGCACGCCCTACGCCGCGCCCCTGGTGGGGGCCAAGCTGATCCTGCCGGGCCGGCATCTCGACGGGCCCTCGGTGTGCGACCTGGCGGTGGCCGAGCAGGCGACCTTCCTCCTGGGCGTGCCGACCATCTGGGTGGGCGTGCTGGACCACCTGGACGGAACCGGCCAGTCCCTGACCTCGGTTCGCACCGTGGCGGTGGGCGGCTCGGCGCCGACGGCCTCCCTGATCTCCCGGGTCCAGGACCGCCTGGGGGCCGATGTCCGGCAGATCTGGGGCATGACCGAAACCAGCCCCCTGGGGGTCATCAACACCCCCCTGGCGGCGCACGCGGGCGAGACCGCCGAGGCCGCCCTGGCCCGCAAGCAGCGGCAGGGCCGGGCCAACTGGGGCGTCGAGTTGCGCATCGTCGGTGAGGACGGCGCCGTGCTGCCGCACGATGGCCTCCAGTCCGGGGCGCTGCAGGTTCGCGGGCCCTGGGTGGCCTCGGCCTACTATCGCAACGATGGCGCCGAGGCCTTCGGCGACGACGGCTGGTTCGACACCGGGGACATCGCCGCCATCGACCCCGAGGGCTATCTGCGCCTCACGGACCGGGCCAAGGATGTCAGCAAGTCGGGCGGAGAGTGGATCTCGACCCTCGACCTGGAGGATGCGGTCTCCTCGCATCCCGCCGTCGCCCTCGCCGCCGCGGTCGGAGTCCCGCATCCCAAGTGGGATGAGCGCCCCCTGCTGCTGGTCGTGCTTCGCCCCGGCCAGGACGCCGAGCCGCAGGCCCTCAGGGACCATGTCGCCGGGCGGGTGGCGAAGTGGTGGGTGCCGGATGAGGTGCGCATCGTCGAGGCCCTGCCCATCGGTCCGACCGGCAAGGTCCTCAAGCGGGAGCTCAGGGCGACGCTCGCCGGGGCCTGAAAAGAGGCTGGCGCCGGTCGCCCCAAGGGCGATAAGGTCGAAGCAGTCCGGCGCGCAAGGCCGGTCAAGGCGACACAGCCCGCATGGGCGAGACTTGGGGAGATGCCGACATGAAGGCCGCCGTTCTGCGCGAAGTGGGCAAGCCGCTTCAGATCGAAGACGTCCAGATCAACAAGCCCGGCCCGCACGAGGTCCTGGTCCGCACCAAGGCCGCCGGCCTGTGCCATTCGGACCTGCACTTCATGGAAGGCTCCTACCCGCACCCGCTCCCGGCGGTCCTGGGCCATGAGAGCGCCGGCGTCGTCGAGGCCGTAGGCTCCGAAGTGCGCACCGTGAAGCCGGGCGACCACGTCATCACCTGTCTGTCGGCCTTCTGCGGCCACTGCGAGAGCTGCCTGACCGGGCGCCTGTCCCTCTGCGTCAGCCCCGAGACCAAGCGCGGCGCCGACGACGAACCCCGCTTGACCCAGAATGGGGCGGCCCTGCCGCAGTTCCTGAACCTGTCGTCCTTCGCCGAGTACATGCTGATCCACGAGCACGCCTGCGTTTCGATCCGCAAGGACATGCCCCTGGACCGCGCCGCCCTGATCGGCTGCTCGGTCATGACCGGCGTGGGCGCCGCCATCCACACCTCGGGCGTGCGTCCCGGTGAGACCGTGGCGGTCATCGGCTGCGGCGGCGTGGGCCTCTCCGCCATCAACGGTGCGGCCATCGCCGGCGCCGGCCGGATCATCGCCATCGACATGTTCGCCGGCAAGGACAACCTGGCCCGGGAATTCGGCGCCACCGACTTCATCGACGCCTCCTCGACCGACGCGGTGAAGGAAGTGCTCGAGATGACCCGCGGCGGCGTACACCACGCCTTCGAGGCCATCGGCCTGTCCAAGACCGCCGAGCAGGCCTTCAACATGCTGCGCCGGGGCGGCACGGCCAACATCATCGGCATGATCCCGATCGGCCAGAACGTGACCCTGCCGGGCGCCGCCTTCCTGGGCGAAAAGCGCATCCAGGGCTCGCTGATGGGCTCCAACCGCTTCCCGGTCGACATGCCCCGCCTGGTCGACTTCTACATGTCGGGCAAGCTTAAGCTCGACGAGATGATCTCCCAGCGAATCCGCCTCGACCAAGTCAACGAGGGCTTCGCCGACATGAAGAAGGGCGGCCTCGCCCGCTCGGTCATCGTCTTCGACTGATCCTGTGAGACCAAGCGAAACGGGGGCCTCGCCTTGCGGCGGGGCCCTTTTTCGTGGGCGGCCTCAGAGGAGGTCCAGGGCCTTTTCAGGGGGCCGGCAGACGGCGACGCCGCGCGGACCCTCGACCACCGGCCGCTCGACCAGGATGGGCTCGCGAACCATCGCGGCGGCGAGGGTCGCCTCGCTCACGTCGGGGGCGGTCAGGCCCAGCGCCTCGGCCGCGCCGCCGCGTGTGCGCAGGAAGGCCCGCAAGGGGACCCCGGCGCGCGCGGCCAGGGAGGTCAGCTGGGCCTCGGTCCACCCGGCCTTGAGATACTCCACGACACGGAGCTCCACACCCTTCTCCCGCAGCAGGGACAAGGTGTTGCGCGACGTCCCGCAGGCCGGGTTGTGATAGATGACCACCTCGGACACGGCTTCCTCCTCCGTCACCACTTGTACGTTGCCTCCGCCCGGACGAGGGCGGTGTCGCTGTCGCCGAAGGCCATCTCCCTCGGCACCCGGGCCGGCAGGGGCGTCAGTTGGGCCGGCCAACTTCCCGAGCGGGCCAGGGTGCGAACCTCGAGGTCGCCCGGACCCGCCGGCTGGAACTCAATGACCAGGGTCTCTGGCGGCGCCTGCAGGCGGATCCGGTTCCAGACCCCCGGAGAGGCCATGAGGCCGGCGGGCCGTCCGTTGACCGTGACCGCCGTCGCCAGGGTGTTGCTGCGCAGGTCAAGGGTCAGGCCGGCGGCGTCGGCGGGCGGCCGGATCACCAGCCGCTGGCGGTCATCGTCGAGGCCGGAAAGGGACATCTCAGCGCCCTTCAGGGGCGCCGGTCGGGCGGGCGCCGCCCAGAAGTCCCTGCGGGCGACCAGTGGGTCCTTGGTCCGTGAAGGCCGCCCGCCATCGCGGGACAGGACGGCGGCGGACCAGTCCGAGAGTCGCGGCTCGGTCGAGATCAAACGGGCTTCGGCGGCGCCTGCGTCCTGCAGATGCTGGACCACGGTGACCTCGGGGTGTCTCTCGCTCCAGGGCGAGGTCAGCCTGAGGAAGATGGCTAGCCCCAGGCCGGCGATGAGGACCCCGGCGGTGACCAGGCCGGCCCGGGCCTCCATCCGGCCCGGCTCGGGCGCGCCGTGGGCGAGGGGCCAGAGGCAGAAGGCGGCGAGCCAGGTGAAAAGGGCCAGAAGGGCGGGCAGGTCGAGCCCCAGGAAGACGCCGTGGCCGTAACCCAGGATCCAGGCGGTCACCGGCGTCGCGACCAGGGCTCCGGCAACGGGTGTGATCCAGGACCGGGGGCTGGCGCCGAGCGTTGTCACGGCGGCCAGCAGGCTGGCCGCCAGCAGGGGCCAGGCGACCAGGAAGGCGGCCGCGGGGGTGACCACCTGCAGCGCCAGGGCGACCACCAGGCCTGTCAGCAGCATCCCGGTCCAGGCCGGAGCCACCCGGACAGGGGGGCCGAAGGTCATGAAGCCCGCGACAGCGGCGGCGACCCCCAGGGCCACGGCGGCGATGTCCCATCCGAAGGGAAGGGCTGCGGCGCCGGCGGCCAGGGCCAGGGCCCCGGCCTGAAGCCGGCTTCGGCCCTGCCCCGTAAATCCAGGCGCAAGGACAAGCACGCTGAGGGCGATGAGAAGGAGGGCCGTCTCCCAGACCGTTACCCGGGCCAGAAGCGACCTCTGCTCCAGGAAGCCCGCCCCGTCCGCCGCAATCCGCCGGGCCAGGTGCAGGAGGGCCCCGGAGAGGAGCAGGAGGTAGAGGGCGGCCCCGACGCCGCGAACCACGCCAGGCGCATCAAGGGCGCCTCTGCGGCGGGCGTTCCGGACGGCGAGGGCCAGGAGGCCGGCGCAGACCGCCAGGACCAGCCAGCCGGCGGCGGCGGGGTAGGCGATCATGAGGTCGCCGAAGACATGGGAGAAGACCTTGTCAGGCCCCCTGGCCGGCAGGGGGCTGGAACCGGAGAGCTCAAGGGCCACCGCCGTGACCTGGTCGCCCAGGTGCTGGAGGCTTCCGGCATCCAGGTTGGCTGGGGTCGACGTGGCCGCGTGGTAGTCGAACTGACGGCCGATGAAGGCGAAGTTCATTCCGTCGATCCGCGCGGCCCTCGCGATGGTGAAGTCCGTGTCGTTTGGCATGGCCGAATAGAGCAGGACCGAGAGGGAGGAGGCCGAGGGCTGGCTGGCCGTCCGCTGCAGGAGGTCGATGGTCCCCTGGTTCTGGGCGCCGGTCTGGAACATCTGCACGAGGCCGCCGCCGCCCCTCGCCTCCATGTTCACCAGGAAGCCGATGCGGCCGGCCAGGGGATGGCGGGCGAAGAAGGCCTCCGCGCCCAGGAGCCCTGCCTCCTCGCCATCCGTGAAGAGGAAGATGACGTCCCGCGCGGGCGTTCCGCGCGCCTTGAGAACCCGGGCTATCTCCAGCGCAGTGGCGACGCCGGCCGCGTCGTCGGCGGCCCCCGGCGAGCCAGGCACGCTATCGTAGTGCGCCATCAGGGCCAGGGCGGGCGCAGACCGGTCGCGTCCGGGAAGGACCCCAATGATGTTCTCGATCCGGCCGCCGAGGAAGACGGGTTGCTCAACCCGCGTGACCTTGCGGAGGCTGAGGTCGGCCTGGACCTGGGGCGAAAGGCCCAGGGCGGTCATGCGGGAGGCGATGTAGTCGCGCGCCCGGGCGTTCTCCACGGAGCCGGTGGGATGGGGCTCCCTGGCGATCACGCCGACGTCTGTCAGCGCCCGGCCCGCAGAGAAGACGTCCGCCGGCGCAGTCGCCGGCTTTGGCGACGGCGGCCTGCCCGCAACCAGGGCCAGGATCAGCGCGACGACCAGGGTGAGGCCGAGGACGGCGAGCCGGTTCATCTTCATTTCCCTCCCCCGGGAACGGCGGCCGAACTTATCGCGGCGTCCGCCGGAAACAAGAACGCCCGCCTTGCGGGCGGGCGCTCATAGACCATGTCGGGGCCTGTGGTCAGGCCGCGGCCTGACCCTCCATGGGATCGCGCAGCACGTAGCCGCGGCCCCAGACCGTCTCGATGTAGTGCTTGCCGTCGGCGGCGGCCGCCAGCTTCTTGCGCAGCTTGCAGATGAAGACGTCGATGATCTTCAGCTCGGGCTCGTCCATGCCGCCATAGAGGTGGTTGAGGAACATTTCCTTGGTCAGGGTCGTGCCCTTGCGCAGGGAAAGCAGCTCCAGCATCTGGTACTCCTTGCCGGTCAGGTGAACGCGGTTGTTGTTCACCTCCACCGTCTTGGCGTCGAGGTTCACCAGGATATCGCCGGTGCGGATCACGGACTGGGCGTGGCCCTTGGACCGACGGACCACCGCATGGATCCGGGCGACCAGTTCATCCTTGTGGAAGGGCTTGGTCATGTAGTCGTCGGCGCCGCCGCCGAGCGTCTTGACCTTGGTGTCGATCTCGGACGTGCCCGAGAGGATCATGATCGGCGTGTCGATCTTGCCGACACGCAGGTTACGCAGCACGTCCATGCCGCTCATGTCCGGCAGGTTCAGGTCGAGGAGGATCAGATCATAGTCGTAGATCTTGCCCAGATCGACGCCTTCCTCCCCCAGGTCCGTTGTATAGACATTGAATCCCTCCGACTTGAGCATCAATTCAATGCTCTGAGCCGTTGCGCTGTCGTCCTCGATCAGCAGTACGCGCATACTCGCCTCCTTGCCCCTCTCGCTCCGGCCCTGATTCGCTTCTCGACAGGGCCCAGCAGCGTCACCCTGCCAGAGGGTTAATTTAAGAAAGGTTAACGTCGGTAACCTTGATGGCGAAATCGTTAACCCGCTTTGCGAATCACCGGCAAGCCCTCTTGGCGCCGGGCGGGCCGGGGCGTGTTGAATCTTTTGTGATTGGACAGGCGGGGCGAACGCCTGGGGCTTTTCCGGACTGGCGCAGGGTCAGCCAGGCCCCATATCAGGAAGGTCCGGAAATCGGTCCGGCGGATGGGAGACACTCGCATGTCCTTGGATCTGGATGCTGATCCCGGTCCGTCAGTCCTCGCGGAGGCCGGGGCTGGCCTGACCCTCGCGGACGGTTGCGGGAACGAGGATCTTTCCGCTCCCCTCGAGGCGCTGCCGCCCCAGCCCTTCAGCCTGTCCGATGAGGTGCGCTTGAGGCCCGGCCGCAGCCTTGGCGGCGTCCTTCTTGGCGGGGTGGTCCTGGGATTCCTGATCGGGCGCACACTTGGTCTTCGGGGCCCACCGACGCGGGGAGTCTGACCCCGCTTCACAACAGGGTCTTCATGGCTGATTAAGCCTGTTGGAGACAAGCTTCGGGCTTGAGTCGCCTGCGGGAGGCCGCGTCTTGCAGAACCTGGTCGAGGCCGTCGAGAAGCTGGATCCGCTGGTCGTGACCGGACGGGTCGCAGCGGTTTCCGGCCTTCTTATCGAGGCCCGGGGCGGGATGACCCGGCTGGCCGTCGGCGCCCGGGCCGAGATCCAGCGAAGAGGCGCTTCGCCTCTCCCGGCGGAAGTGGTGGGCTTCCGGGACTCCCGGGCCCTGTTGATGCCCTTCGGTCCCGTGGAGGGGGTTGCCCCTGGCGCCGCGATACACATCGAGCCCGACGGGGCCAACGTCCGGCCCACAACGGCCTGGCTCGGCCGGATCGTCAACGCCTTCGGGGAGCCCATCGACGGCAAGGGCCCGCTTCCCCAGGGGCTCGCCGCCTATCCGCTTCGCGCGGCGCCTCCCCCCGCTCATGCGCGCGACCGTGTCGGAGCCCGGCTGGACCTCGGCGTCCGCTCCATGAACGTCTTCACCACCTGTTGCCGGGGGCAGCGCCTCGGGGTCTTCGCAGGGTCCGGCGTCGGAAAGTCCGTTCTTCTCTCCATGTTGGCCCGACAGTCAGAGTGCGACGCCGTCGTGGTGGGCCTGATCGGGGAGCGGGGCCGTGAGGTCCGGGAGTTCATCGAGGAAACCCTGGGCGAGGAGGGCCTGAAGCGCGCCGTTGTCGTTGTCGCCACGTCTGACGAGCCTGCGCTGAAGCGCCGCCAGGCCGCCTACATGACCCTGGCCATCGCCGAGTACATGCGCGACCAGGACCTGGAGGTCCTTTGCCTGATGGACTCCGTGACGCGTTTTGCGATGGCCCAGCGCGAGATCGGCCTGGCGGCGGGGGAGCCGCCGACGACAAAGGGCTACACCCCGACGGTGTTTACTGAACTGCCCAAGCTCCTGGAGAGGGCTGGTCCGGGGCCGATCCGCCCTGACGGGACCCGAGGCGGGCCCATCACGGGCCTGTTCACCGTCCTGGTGGACGGGGATGATCACAATGAGCCGATTGCAGACGCCGTTCGAGGTATCCTCGACGGGCACATCGTCATGGAGCGCGCCATTGCAGAGCGGGGCAGGTTCCCAGCCATCAATGTCCTGAAGTCCATCAGCCGGACCATGCCCGGCTGCCAGGACACGAGGGAGCGCCAGATTGTCCGGGATGCGCGACAGGTTCTTTCGGCCTACACCAACATGGAAGAGCTGATCCGGATCGGCGCCTACCGGACCGGGTCCGACCCGCTCGTCGACCGGGCGATCGCCCTGAACCCGGCGGTGGAAGCCTTCCTCGGTCAGGACAAGGACGAGGTCACGAGTCTTCCTGACGCCTTCTCGCGCCTCGAACAGATTCTCGCCGGCGGCGCCCCGTGAGCTGGGAGCAGAGCCTCATCCGGATTGCCGGCTACGAGGTGGAGACCCGCCAGAAGCGCCTCGCCGAGGTCGTGGCTCGACGTGAGGCCGCAGAGATGAGGCTGGTGATGCTGGATGCCGAGATCGAGGCGGAGGTCGCCTACATCCGGAGCGATCCCCTCGCCACCTTTCACCAGGCTGGGTACATGGCAGGCTGCAAGGAGCGGCGGATCCGTTTCCTGAGCGACATCGACCGGGTGGCGGCGGAGGAGGCCGGCGCCCGCGACGCGCTGGCGGAAGCCTTCGAGTCCCAGAAGAAGTACGAGCACGTGGCGGCGGACATGGCCCGTCGCAAGGCGAAGGAGGCCGCGCGCCGGGAAACCGCCGAGCTGGACGAGCTCGGCGTTCGCCAGGCGAGCCGGCCCCCGGCCGGCGGCGTCTGAGGATCAGTCGCGGGACGGTGCGTTCAGCTCGGGATCGTTTGCCCGGCGCAGAGCGTGAATGTCGTCGCTGAGGCGGAAGAGGGCGACATAAAGCTCACAGAAGGCCCGCCAGAGCAGGGCCAGCACCCCGATTACCAGAGCCCCGCCGACGAGGACGCCCATTCCCAGAAGGAAGCCGAAGGGTGACTGCTCGCGGATCGCGACGCCGACCGCTGTCCCGATGAAGCCGAAGCCGACCAGGGCCGTGATCCCCAGGCCCGCCCAGTAAATGAGGTGGATCACCTGCCGGGTCATGAGGGTTTCGAAGGACATCAGGTCCCAGAGCATGTCTGGCGTGAACTTCGCCGGCCGGCTGTTCGGTTTCAGATCAAACATCAGCTTTCCATGTGCTGGACGTCGCCGGCGCGGGAGGGAAACTCGCTAGCAGTCCCTCGGGCAGCCTGCAACATGGCCTGCGGAATCCCTTGGCCTCGCATCAGATCACGCCGACCGTCTTCAGACGGGCCCTCGGGTGGACCTCGTTCTGGCTCATGACCGGCGTCTGGCCCCGGAACCGCTCAATGAGCGACCGGACATAGGGGCGAATGCCAGGGCTCGTCAGCAGGACCGGCGAGTCGCCCACCTGTGCAGCGCGCTCGAAGGCGTCGCCCACCGCACGGATGAACTCCTGCAGCCGGGACGGCGCCATGGAGAGCTGGCGATCCTCGCCGTTGCCCACCAGGGACTCAGCGAAGGACGTTTCCCAGTCCGGGGAGAGGGTGATGATCGGCAAGGCGCCGTCGTCGCCGCGGTGGGCGAAGCAGAGCTGGCGGGAAAGCCGTGTCCTGACCTGCTCGACCAGGTTGGTCAGCGAGGCGCTGTGCGGCGCGGCCTCGCTCAGGCCTTCCAGAATGGAGGGCAGGTCCCGGATCGACACGCGTTCGCGGAGCAGGGCCTGGAGAACACGCTGGATCGTCGTGACGGACACGACCGAGGGGATGATGTCGTCCACCAGCTTCTTCTGCTCGTTCGGCAGTTCCCGAAGCAGCTTCTGGACCTCCGCATAGGAGAGCAGGTCCGGCATGTTGTCCTTCAGGATCTCGGTCAGGTGCGTGGTCAGGACCGTCGACGGATCGACCACGGTGTACCCCCGGAAGGTCGCCTCCTCGCGGAGTCCATCCTCAATCCAGGTGGCTGGCAGGCCAAAGGCAGGCTCCCGCATGTGCTCGCCGGGAAGCTCCACCTGCCCGCCACGGGGGTCCATGGCCATCAGCGAGCCAAGCCGCACCTCTCCGGCGCCAGCCTCCAGCTCCTTGATGCGGATGAGATAGCCTTGCGACGCCAGCCGCATGTTGTCGAGGATGCGCACGGGCGGCATCACGAAGCCATACTCGGCGGCCAGCGTCTTGCGCAGGGCCTTGATCTGGTCGGTGAGGCGTCTCCCCTCGAGGTCGTTGATGAGGGGCAGGAGTCCATAGCCCAGCTCGATCTTGATCTCGTCGATGGCCAGGGTCTGGCTGATTGGCTCCTCGACATCCTGCGGTGGAGCGCTGGTGTCCTCCACGCCCAGGACGTCCTCAAGTCGGGACCCGGCGGATCGTTTCCAGGCGAGCACGGCGGCGCCGACGGAGAGCAGGACGAAGGGAATGATCGGCATGCCCGGGATCAGGGCGATGACGCCGGAGGCGGCGGACACCATTCCGAGGCTGATGGGGTTCATCGCCAGCTGGGTGACCAGGGCCTGGTCGGTGGAACCGTCCACGCCGGCGTTCGAAACCAGGAAGCCGGCGGCGATCGAGATGATCAGGGCCGGGATCTGGGTAACCAGGCCATCGCCGATGGTCAGGACCGTGTATGTCGAAGCGGCGTCGCCCAGCGGCATTCCGTGCTGGAAGGTGCCGATCAGGATTCCGCCGACGACGTTGATCGCGACAATGATGAGGCCGGCGACGGCGTCTCCGCGAACGAACTTCGAGGCGCCGTCCATGGAGCCGAAGAAGGTCGATTCCTGCTCCAGCTCCTTGCGCCGGCGACGCGACTCGTCCTGGTCGATCAGGCCGGCCGAGAGGTCGGCGTCGATGGCCATCTGCTTGCCGGGCAGGGAATCGAGGGTGAACCGGGCGGCCACTTCGGCGATGCGCCCGGAACCCTTGGTGATCACCACGAAGTTCACGATCACCAGGATGGCGAAGACAATGATCCCGATCGTGAAGTTGCCGCCGGTCATCAGCCGGCCAAAGGCCTCGATCACCTGTCCCGCGCCGTGCACGCCCTCGTGGCCGTGGGCGAGGATCAGCCGGGTCGACGCGATGTTGAGGGCGAGGCGGAACAGGGTGGTGACCAGGAGGACGGTCGGGAATGAGGTGAATTCCAACGGCTTCTTGATGAACAGCGAAGTCATCAGGATCAGGATGGAAGAGGCCAGGGAGATGGCCAGCAGAGCGTCCAGCAGGAAGGCTGGAACGGGCAGGATCAGAAGTACGATGACCGCGACGACGCCCAGCGCCAGCGCAACCTCTCCCCGCGCCAGCCACTTGATGACCAGGGCCGGGGTAATTCGTTGCGAGGTGCGCCCCGGGAGGATCGTGTCGGTCACCGTTCAGCTCCTCAGGCCGCGCTTGCGCCCATCTGCGGGGCCGGCACGCTCACGCCCGCCTCGGAATACTCCTTCAGCTTGTTGCGAAGGGTCCGGATGGAGATGCCGAGAATATTGGCGGCGTGGGTGCGGTTGCCGAAGCAGTGTTCCAGGGTGTCGATGATCAGCTGCTGCTCCATGGCCGCCACGGTCTGGCCCACAAAGCCGCGGGCCACGGCCTCAGCCGCGCTAGCCGCAGCCTGCGCCGTCCTTACGGCGGGATCGGCGGGACCGAGGGGCTGGCCATCCGGAAGCCGGATCGCGGATTCATCGATCTCGGGACCGCTGGCCAGGAGGACCGCCCGGTGCATGGCGTTCTCCAGCTCACGGACATTGCCGGGCCACCGGTGCGCCAGAAGCCTTCGCCGCGCCTCCGAGGACAGAGACTTGGCCTGAACGCCATTGGCGGCGGCGTACTTGCGGATGAAGAAGTCCGCCATGGGCAGCACGTCCCCCGGACGCTCCCGAAGGGGCGGGAGCCGCAGGTTGACCACGTTCAGGCGGTACAGGAGGTCCTCCCGGAAGACACCCTCGCGGACCGCCTGGACCAGATCGCGGTTGGAGGTCGCAAGGATGCGAATGTCCACCTTGACGGGCTGGGAGCCGCCCACGCGGTCGATCTCCCGTTCCTGGATGGCCCGGAGCAGCTTGGCCTGGAGGCGGGCGTCCATCTCGGAGATCTCATCCAGCAGCAGGGTGCCGCCGTTGGCCTCCTCAAACTTACCTATGCGGCGCGCCAGGGCGCCCGTGAACGCACCCTTCTCGTGACCGAACAGCTCGCTCTCAAGGAGGTTCTCGGGGATGGCTGCACAGTTCACCGAGATGAAGGGCTTGCCGCTCCGGCGCGACTTCAGGTGCACGTGGCGGGCGACGATCTCCTTGCCCGATCCGCTTTCGCCGGTGATCAGGATCGAGGCCTCTGAGGGGGCCACCTGTTCGGCCATGGCGATCACCGCCCTCATGGCGGCGTCTTCGGCGATCATCGGCCGGTTATCGTCGGAGACGGCCGCCAGCACGGCGGCGATCATCTCGGCGTCAGGCGGAAGGGGAATGAATTCCTTGGCTCCGGCGCGAATGGCGTCCGCCGCCTTGCGGGCGTCCGGATCCACGCCACAGGCGACCACGGGCGCCCGGATGCGTTCCGCCTCGTTGGCGGCGATCAGGGCCCCGATGTCGAGATTGTAATCCACCAGCAGGAGGTCGGCGCCCTGCCCAGCGCGCAGGGCGTGGGTGGCGGCGGCGATGGTCTCCACGTGGCTGACCTTGGCCCCCTGGGACATGGCCATCTTCACGGCTGTCGCCATTTGTCCGTTCAGTTGTCCGACGACCAGAAGTCGCATGTTTCCGTCTCCGTTACGTCAACCAGGTCCTCAGACCTGGGTGTCGCCGTCCTTGATGATTTCCGTCATGGTCACGCCCAGGCGCTCGTCGACGATCACGACCTCGCCGCGCGCCACCAGGCGATTGTTGACGTAGATGTCGATGGCTTCGCCCACCCGGCGGTCCAGCTCGAGCACGCTGCCGGAGTTCAGCTGGAGCAGCTGTGAGACGCTGAGGGTGGCGCGACCCAGAACCGCCGAGATGGAGACCGGGACGTCGAAGATCGGGGCGAGGTCGCTGGCCGTCTTCTCCCCATCGTCGCCTCCGGTGGCGGCCGGGTTGCCGTCAGGGCCCAGCTCGTCGAGTTCCAGTTCGTTCTCGCTCATGATGTCCTAGCCTTTCACGCCGGGATCCAGAGGTTCAGCATGCAGTCCCTCTGTCGCCAGGGCGGCCTTCAGGGTGTCCCAGATCCGCTGCGTCGCCGCGTCCGGGTCGTAGCTTGCCGATCCGTCCCCGAAATCGAGGGTGAACGCCGCGCTCGTGAGCCCGGCGTCGTCCCGGACGAGGATCTGTCCGGTGAAGCCCGCCGCGGCGGCCGTCGCCGAGAGAATTTCCTGCAGCCCTTCGGCTCGCCCGGGCGCCACGGTGACCATCAGCTTTGGCTCGGACTCGATCTCCCGCGCCAGACTCTCGAGGGCCTTCTGGAGGGCCGCTTGCGGAAACAGCTCCAGCACCTCGCCCGCGATCGCCCGGCCGCAGGCGAGGGCCAGGGCGGCGGAACCTTCCCGATGCGCATGGGCGATACGGGCCAGCCCTCCCAAGCCCTCCTCGGCGCTTCGGGCGATCTCCGCAAGGGCGCGCGCCTGCAAGGCGGCCATCTCCCCCAGCGCCTTCTGCTCGCCCTCCGAGAAGGCCCGGGCGCGCAGGGCCTCAACCTCCTCGGCGGAAAAGAAACGCTTCTGCCGCGCCTTCGACTGGGTCACGTTGCCGCCGCCGTCGAAGACAGTGTCAAAGCCGAATTTTTCGAGGATGGGCTCGCTCATCAGTAGATCAGCTCATCATCGCCGCTGGAGCCTGCCAGCATGATCTCGCCCCTCTGGGCCAGGTCCTTGGCGCTCTGCACCATGGCCATCTGGGCCTGGTCGACGTCTCGCAGGCGCACCGGCCCCATATTCTCCATGTCCTCGCGCAGGATCCGCGCGGCGCGCTCCGACATGTTGGAGAAGAAGAGGTTCCTGAGGTCTTCAGAGGCGCCTTTCAGGGCCAGCCCCAGCTGGGCCTTGTCGACAGCCCTCAGCAGGGTCTGGACGCCGCCGGGATCCAGCTTGGACAGGTCCTCGAAGACGAACATCAGGGCCCGGATACGCTCGGCGCTGTCCCGATTGCGCTCCTCGAGGGCGGAGATGAAGCGGGTCTCGGTCTGCCGGTCGAAGGAGTTGAAGATCTCGGCCATCATTTCGTGGCTGTCGCGCTTGGAGGTGCGGGCCAGGTTCGACATGAACTCGGTGCGCAAGGTTTGCTCGATCTTGTCGAGGATCTCCCGCTGCACGGGTTCCATCCGCAGCATGCGGGTGACGCACTCCATGGCGAAGTCCTCGGGCAGGGCGCCGAGGACCCGCGAAGCGTGGTCTGGCTTGACCTTCGACAGCACCACCGCGACGGTCTGCGGGTATTCGTTCTTCAGGTAGTTGGCGAGAACTCCCTCGCTGACATTGCCCAGCTTGTCCCACATGGTCCGGCCGGCCGGACCCCGGATTTCCTCCATCAGGTTGTCGACCTTGTCGGGGTCGAGGAAGGAGGCGAGGAGGCGCTGGGTCTGTTCGAACGAGCCCATGACCGTGCCGCCGCCGGACACGTTTGAGATGAACTCGACGAGAAGGGACTCGACGACAGAGGACTGGACGTTGCCCAGAGTGGCCATGGCCTGGGAGATCTCGCGGATCTCCTCTTCATCCAGCATCTGCCAGATGGCGGTATGCTCTTCGCCCAGGGTGAGGAGGACGATCGCCGCCTTCTCCGGCCCCGTCAGCTGGGAGGGGTCGGTGATCGGGCCTGATTTTGGTCCGCCCTTGCTCATGCGGACTGGTGCAGCCAGGTGCGGAGCATGGCCACGGACTCTTCAGGGTGCGATTCCACGAACTCGGCGACGCGCTTCACGGAACTGGCCTTCACCTGACCCTCGATCCGGGCGATCTCGATCCTCTGCTCCATTTCGGTCTGGTCAGGACCGGGAAGAGCGAGGGGCTCGCCGGTCGAGGGATCGACCGGAAGCATCCGCGGCCCGTCAACCGTGGTCACCAGCCGTGTCACGCCGCCCCGGGGGCCTGCGCCGCCGCCAAACAGCGGGCGGACGACGAAGAAGATGGTCAGCAGAGCGACGATGAACAGGATCACCCACTGGATGATCTGCATGATGTCGTTCTTGTCGAAGCCCATGAGGGGGTTGGCTGCGACCACGCCGCCGCCCAGGCCATCCGCGCTGGGGAACTGGACGTTGATCACCGTCACCTGGTCACCGCGCTGCTGGTCGAAGCCGACGGCGGTGCGGACCAGTTGCTCGATCCGCTGCATCTCCGCCGCTGGGCGCGGGGTGTAGGCGCCAGGCTTGCCGTCCTCGCCGGCGGGGGCGGTGACGCCGTCCACGGCGACCGCCACGGACAGGCGCTTGATCTGGCCGGGCTCCTTCACCTCGGTGCGGACAGTCTTGGAGATGTCGTAGTTCGTGGTGGTGCCCGTACGACCGGAGGTCGACGCGATCAGTCCGTCGGGATTGGCCGGCGCTCCCGGGATGTTGGCCGCCGCCGTCACCTGCCCCGTCTGGTTCGGTTGGTTCTCGTTGGCGTTCTCCTCGCTGGTCGTCTCAGAGCGAACCACCTGACCGTCCGGGTCGTAGGTCTCTTCCTGGATGGTGACCTGGGACAGGTCGAGTTCCGCAGTGACATTGACCCGCGCCTTCCCCTGGCCGACCACGCCCTCGACCATGGTCTTCACGGTCTTGGCGATCCGCGCCTCAACGGCGGACTTTCGGCCATCCGCAGCCATGGCGTCGCCTTCCGCGCCCCCCGAGAGGGTCTTGGCGTGCTGGTCGACCACCGTGACCCGCTCAGGCTTCATGTTCGGCACGGCGCCGGCCACCAGGTTCTGGATGGCGCGGACCTGTTCCGGCGTCGGCTCACGCGCGCCGACGCCGATGCTGACCGATGCGGACGGCTGCTGGATCTCGTCCTCGAAGAGCTCCTTCTTCGGCAGGACAAGATGGACACGGGCGGAGGTGACGCCCTCCAGGCTCTGGATGGTGCGGGCCAGTTCGCCCTCAAGGGCCCTCTGGCGATTGAGTTGCTGGACGAAGTCCGTCTGTCCCACAACGCTGGACTGATCGAAGATCTCGTAACCGACGGACCCGGCGGTGGGCAGGCCCTCGCCCGAGAGAAGCAGGCGGGTGGAGGCGACCTGATCGCGTGCGACCATGATGGTCGAGCCGTCCCCCTTGGCCTCATAGCGGATGTTGGCCTGATCCAGCGCCTGGGTGATCTGTCCGGCCTCCTTGAGGTCCAGATTGGAGTAGAGCAGGGCGTTGGGCTGACCCAGGTTCATGAAGACCGCCGCCATAGCCGCGACGATGCCCACGCCGATGCCTGCGAAGGCGGCGAGGCGCCCCAGGCCAAATCTCTGCAGGGCGGCGAAGATCCCGTTCACGGTCCGCAGTCTCCCACCGCCGGCCGCAGGGTGTGCAGTTCCTGCCGACGTGTAGGCAGGATTTACCCAGTAGTTGGTAAATGAGACGTTTACGCGGTCGTCAGATGCGAGGGCCCCAGCCTAGCCGGCCCAGGGGGAGAGCCCACCCCAGAGGCCGAGCAACAGGCTGAAGGCCAGGGACACCACAACGGTCGCCGTGAACCCGGCGCGCCGCAAGGGGGTCCAGCTGTCGAGCCTTCGGCCGCTGCGGAGCACAAGGGGCAGCAGGGCGGCGTTGGCCACCGTCAGCAAGGTCGCCACGAGGGCGCAGGCCGAAGCGGCCAGGGGCAGGAGTCCTGGCCAGTCGAAGATGAGGTCGCTCTCCTTCGTCAATGCGACCCAGGCCACGGAAAGGGCGATCGCGGAGAGCCAGAGAATGGACTGAAGGCCCTGGAGCACTCCTGCGCGGGCCTGGATGTGGGTCTGGCGGAAGTCCCGGCGGTTGCGGAAGACGGCGAAGGCGAGGGTCAGGAGAGCGGCCAGCCCGGTGGCGACCGCCGCAGCCGCCAGCAAGCCCCGTCCGCTCCAGAAGGGCGTCCGCTCATAGGTCTGGGTGTTGAGTGACGTCAGGATGTGACGGGTGCGTCCGCCTTCGAGAACAAAGACGCGCCGGTCCCATCCGGTCTCCGATATGAAACGCCCGGCGTTCGCAGGTCCTTCCGGGACCCAGGACTGCAGGCGCCCACCCTCCCGGGTGATCAGCCGGCCATCGGGGGTCACCTCCACCCGAAGCTCCCCGGTCAGGCGCTCGAGCATCCCCTCAAGCCCGGAGTAGGCCCTCCGGGTCCCAAGAAACCGCCCCTCGTAGAGCCGCCGGTAAGCGTAGAGCTCGGGCGACGGCGCCCGGGGCCAGGCGGCGGGTCGCCCGGTGATCTCCTCCACCACGCGTGAGGCCAGCCTCTGGGTCAGGGCCCGGCCCGTGCTTGTATTGGTGCTGATGAAGATGCCGAGCCCGAGTTCTGGCACAAGGGTCATGTTGGTCATGAAGGTCAGGGTGGCGCCGTCATGGCCGAATCCCGAAAGACCGCCGGGCAGGGCATAGGCGATGAAGCCGTGGCGCCACCCGTTCACCCCCGCCGGGGTTTGCCGAAGCGGGGTCTGAAGCGCCCGCGCCGTGAGGTCGCCATAGACCCGCGCCTCGCCGACCCGACCACCGTCGAGAAGGGCGATCATGTAGCGCGCCATGTCATCCGCCGTGGATGAGGCCGACCCGGCCGGGGCGATCTGGCCGATGTACTCGAAGGGCTCAGGCCGGAAGGCAAAGCCATTCCAGGAGAATCCCTCCGACAGGTCCGCGGCCAGTCGCGGCGCCATGGGCGCCGGCAGGTCGGCGCGCCCGGGCCGCGGCTCGCGGAAGGTGGTGCGGCCCATGCCGAGAGGTTCGAACAGGGCGTCCTCCGCCAGCTGTTCGAAGGTCTTGCCTGAGACCCAGGCCGCCGCCTCTCCAGCCAGCGCAACGCCATAGTTGGAGTAACTGGAGACCAGCCCTTCCGCACGAACCCTCCGGGGCCGCTCTTGCTGCAGATAGGTGACGAGCGGCCGGACCCTGGCCGGGTCGCGTTCGAAGAGGTGCCCCAGGGCGCGGTCTTCGAAGCCGCCCGAGTGTGACATCAGGCTCCGCAGGGTCACCGGTCGGGTAAAGCCCTGGTCGCGAACCTGCACGGCCTCCGGCAGGAAGAGATTGACCGGCGCATCCAGCCTCAGGCGCCCAGCCTCTGTCTCCTTGAGCACGGTGAGCCAGGTAAAGGTCTTCGAGACCGAACCCAGGCGGAACAGGGTCCGGTCCGGGTCAACGGGTCGCCGGGGCGAGAGCCCAGCCGCCCCGTAACCCTTCTTCAGGAGGACCTGGCCGTCCTGGACGATGGCGACAGTGGCTCCGACGATGTGGTCCTGGACGAGGGAGTCGCGGACAATCCCGTCGACATAGGCCTCGAGTTCCGCGACCGGCGGGGTCGACCGCTGGATCGCCGGCGGCGGGGGCGCCGCCCCCGGTGGCGAAGGCTGGGCCAGACCCTTGGCCGGCGAGACCAGCAGGGTGAGGCCCGCAAGGGTCAGGGCCACAAGGGCGGCTGTCCGGACCCAACTCATCGCGTCGACCTCACCGGGAAGGCGTAGAGGGGCAGCAGGGGCCG
The DNA here is from genome assembly GCA_020402585.1 of Phenylobacterium sp. GTDB lineage: Bacteria > Pseudomonadota > Alphaproteobacteria > Caulobacterales > Caulobacteraceae > Phenylobacterium. The sequence goes on from JADBZH010000125.1 coordinate 66,511, forward strand.
AAGCTGGGGTCCTATGAACACCTGAGGCTCCGAGGGTGGCTGGACCCCCTCCTGGACTTCCCGCGCCGCGACGCAGGAACGGACCAGGTTCGCCAGGGCGCCAAAGTCAGGGGCCGAGCCGGTGCTCTGCAGGAAGCACTCGTCGAAGAAGGGGTATCGGTTGGACTCCCCGCATCCAAAGGAGGTCCGGTCCGGCCGGGCGGCGGTCATCACCATCCGGTTGGCGGCGCCCAGGTCCGGCACGAAGACACCCGAATAGCAGGCCGAGATCACCGCGATGGTGGGTCGCGCGCCGCAGGTTCTCTCGAGCATCGACGCCAGGATCCCCGGGGGCAGGATGGACTGGTCCACCACCGCGCCCTGGGGCAGCCCGTGGGTGGTCAGATAGACAAAGCAACCCTCGGGATTCCGGGACGTAAGCTGGCTCATCCCCTCGAAGATCGCCCTGATGTCCGACTTGGCCAGCCGCTCCTTCCCGTAGCGCTCGGGCCGGACCGAGTACTGGAGGATGTTGCTGGAGTTGAAGCCCAGTCGGACCAGTTCCGCGGAGATGTCACGGCGAGCATTGTCGAAGGCCTCGCTCGGCCCGCCGCCGGAGCCCTTCCAGTCCCCGGCGATCACAACGGCGCTCCAGCTCCGGAACGGAGAGTCCGCCATCGCTCTTCCGGCCAGCACCTGGAAGAGGCCGATCAGGATGAGGATGGAAAGGGCCCGCGCGGGCATCTAGCTCTTGTAGGACTTGAACGGCGTGGGAACGGCGGTGCCGGTCGCCTTGGCCAATAGCCGACCCTCAGGATCATAGAGCTCGCCCTCGGTGAAGGCCAGGGTCCGACCCCATTTCAGGACTCGGCCCACGCCGCGGATGGGCCCGGGCTGGGCGGGCCGGAAGAAGGAGGTTTTCATCTCGGCCGTCGGAGCGACATGGGTCATGCCCGAGGCGACCATGCAGGCGACCGACATGCACTCGTCCAGCATGGCGCAGAGATAGCCGCCCTGAATCTGCTTCATGGGGTTCAGCAGCAACTCGGCCCGCGCCTCGAAAGCGACTTCGACGGACTTGTCGGCCTGGCTCACGCCGGTAATCCGGAAGCCCAGGGTCTGGGAGCCGGTCGGCTGGTTCTTCGTCCTGTGAAACCGGGCGAGGATCGCCTCGTCGGTCAAGGGTTCCTGGGATTCGGCGGAGACGGTCTCCGGAGCTTTGTCGGACAAGGCGGGGCTCACTTCTTCCGGAAATGGTCAAGGGATACGACGTTCGGCGCCTCTGGATCCGAGCCTTCCCCCGTCGCCGGCGCCGCCGGACTCCGGAGGTCGGATGCGCCCGGTGACGCGGGGGAGTCCTCGGCGTCAAACTGCAGCAGGAACTGCACGCTGGGATCGTAGAAGCGGGTCAGGGCGGCGTAGGGCACCCGGAGAGACTGCGGGCGTCCTCCAAACTTCAGCGTCACGTCGAAGGCTTCGTCCCCTATCTCCAGGTCCCAGAACTGGTGCTGCAGGACGATGGTCATCTCGTCCGGGTAACGGGACAGGAGCTCCTCCGGTCCCTCGACACCCGCGGCGCCGGTCTTGAACGTCAGGTAAAAGTGATGGGCTCCAGGCAGGCCCCCCGGGGCGTTCGCGCGCCGAAGGGCGGCCCGGACCACGCCCTTCAGGGCTTCCTGGGCCATGGCCTCATAGTTCATGAGGTCCTGAGCGGGTGGGTCCTTGGCCATTGGGGTCCTGTCGGGATCGGCTGAGGAGGCAAACTAACGCTCCGGGAGCATCACGCAAGTTTCCATGGCCGGGGCGCCATCCCTGGCGGGTGGATCAGGATGCCAGATGCGGAGGCAGGTGGAGGGGTTCTGTTTCCAGGCCCCCTCCCGGCCCCGCCTGACGCTGCTAAGACGCCAGGACTTCAGCTCGAAACCCGT
>JADBZH010000126.1 GCA_020402585.1 Phenylobacterium sp.
ACTCCACGATGCCCTTCTCCTGCAGATAGGAGAGGGCGCGCCGAACGGTATGTCGGTTGACCATGAACTGTCTAGAAAGTTCAAACTCTGTTGGCAGTTTATCTCCCGGTACAAATCGTTTTTCATCGATTTGACGTTCTATTGAGGACGATATTGTTCGCCAAAGACGGGCTATATTCGTTTCTGTTTCAGAAACAAAATTCGGATGTTCTTGATGTCTAGACAAGTTTTATAACCGTCAAATAAGCTTCATACTTCACGTCTTGTCTGGGTCGCGTCATCAACATATCCATCTACAGTGTTGGGTGCAACAGGATGCTTAAGGTAAGGAGCGCAGCGGTGGCGGACGAACTCCCCGAGGCAGTCGGTTCCAAAGAGCGCGGTCTCTGGATGTCGGTCCTCGCCAAGGCCGACCCCTCCGAGGTGGCTGAGGCATGGCGCCGTGTTGAGCCGCCAGCTTACGCGGCGCTGCGCCCGCCGGAGTCCGGGCTTGTCCTGGTCCGGGCGCGAATGGGGGGGTTGGGTGACCCCTTCAACCTCGGGGAAATGACGGTGACCCGGGCCGCCGTGCGTCTGGAGACGGGCGAGACCGGTCTGTCCTACGTCGCCGGGCGCGACCGGAAACATGCAGAGATCGCGGCCGTCCTCGACGCCATGCTCCAGTCGGAAGTCCACAGGGACACTGTGGAAAGCCAGGTCATTGCGCCGCTTCGGCACGCCCAGGCCGCCCGGCGGGACGCCGACGCCAGGAAGGCGGCGGCCACACGGGTCGACTTCTTCACACTGGTCCGGGATCGGGAGCCCTCGAAATGACGGTTGGCATCGATCTGTCCAAGGTCCGGCCGGGTTTCCAGGATCCGGTGCACAATTCCCAGTCCGTCTTCCGGGCGATCATGGAGGCGGTGGCGCGTCCGGGGATGCAGGTGACTCTCAGTCCGGCGCCCACATCCCCTGCGCCGCTTTGCCCGGCCGCCGGCGCCGTCGCCCTTACGCTGCTGGACTTCGAGACCCCGGTCTGGCTGAGCCCGGCGATCCGCGAGGGTGAAGCCCGCGACTGGCTGCGCTTCCATTGCGGCTGTCCGCTGGTCGACGAGACCGAGGCTTCGGCCTTCGCCTTCATATCCCGTGCGGACGAGGCGCCGCCCCTGTCGGCCTTCAATCCTGGGGATGCAAAGTACCCGGACCGCTCCACGACGGTGATCTTGCAGGTCCTCAGCCTGGAGGGAGGCTCTTCCGTCCGGCTCGCGGGCCCCGGGATCAAGGGGGAGCGGATCATCGCTCCCCGCGGGCTTCCGGCCGACTTTTGGGACCAGGTCGCCGAGAACGGCGCGGCGTTCCAGTTCGGCGTCGACATCCTGCTGGTGGCGGAGGAGGGGCTGATCGGCCTGCCTCGGACCGTCCGCATTCAATCCTAGGGAGGCTGAAAGATGGCCTATGTTTCGGTCAAGGGTGGAGAGAAGGCGATCGAGAACGCCCATCTCTGGTTGGCGGAAGCCCGTCGGGGCGATCCTTCCGTGGCGGAGGTCGGCGTTGACCAGATCCGGGAGCAACTTTCGCTGGCGGTGGATCGGGTCATGGCGGAGGGATCCTGCTACGATCCCGGCCTTGCGGCCCTGGCGGTGAAGCAGGCGCGCGGTGACCTGCCCGAGGCCATCTTCCTGGTTCGCGCCTATCGGACGACACTTCCGCGGTTCGGCGGATCTGAGCCCGTGGATACGGAGAAGATGCACGTCCGGCGGCGGATTTCGGCGGCCTTCAAGGACATTCCCGGCGGCCAGGTCCTCGGCCCGACCTTCGACTACACCCACCGCCTCCTGGACTTCACCCTCGCCGCCGAGGGGCTTCCTCCGCCGGCTCCCGCGCCCGCCTCGGAGACACCGTCATCCTGGCCCATGCCCACGATCGGGTCGGTCTTCGCCCACGAGGATCTACTGGAGGCCGACGCGCGTTCCGAAGCCGAGACGCCTTTCGACCTCACGCGTGAGCCCATGTCCTTTCCCGCGGGCCGGGATCAGCGCCTCCAGGCCCTGGCGCGGGGCGATGAGGGCTTCCTTCTCAGCCTCGCCTATTCCTCCCAGCGGGGATGGGGCTCCACCCACCCGCTCTGCGGGGAGATCCGCCTTGGCGATGTGGCCGTGGAATTCGTGCCGGAGGAACTCGGTTTCCCGATCGAGATCGGGGAGGTCACCCTGACGGAATGCCAGATGCTGTCTGGTTTCGCCGGTTCCGCGGAACGCGCGCCTCAGTTCACCCGCGGTTACGGACTGGCCTTCGGGCATTCCGAACGCAAGGCGATGAGCATGGCGATCGTCGACCGCGCGCTTCGTCATCGTGAGGTGGGCGAGCAGGCGGACGCGCCTGTCCAGGATGAGGAGTTCGTCCTCTACCACTCTGACAATGTCGAGGCCTCCGGGTTCGTCCAGCACCTGAAGCTTCCGCACTATGTGGACTTCCAGGCCGATCTCCAGCTGATCCGCCGCCTGCGCCGGGAACACTTCGAGCGCCTCAATCCCGTTCAGGAAGCTGCAGAATGACCGAGGCCTCTCCTCCGGCCAACCTGGCCGAACGCTATTACAACTACGCCTACCTCGACGAGCAGACGAAGAGGATGATCCGGCGTGCGATCCTGAAGGCCCTCGCCATTCCCGGCTACCAGGCGCCCTTCGGATCGAGAGAGATGCCGGTACCCTATGGGTGGGGAACCGGCGGCATACAGCTGACGGCGGCCATCATCGGCCCGGATGATGTCTACAAGTGCATCGACCAGGGTGCGGACGACACCACCAACGCCGTCTCCATCCGGAAATTCTTCGCCAAGGTGGCGGATGTGGCGACGACGGAGGACACGTCCGACGCCACCATCATCCAGACCCGCCACCGGATTCCGGAACAGTCCCTGAAGGCGGGTCAGGTCCTGGTCTTCCAGGTGCCCCAGCCCGAACCCCTTCGCGGGCTCGAGGCCCGGGAAACCGAGACCCGCGCCATGCACGCTTACGAAGAGTATGGCCTTCAATACGTCTCGCTCTACGAGAACATCTCGGCCTACGGACGGATCGCCGCCACCGCGGGTTATCCCGTCATGATCGAGGAGCGCTACCTGATGTCGCCCTCGCCCATCCCAAAGTTTGACAATCCCAAGATGGACGACAACGAGGCCATCCTCCTGTTCGGGGCGGGTCGGGAGAAGCGCATCTACGCCTTGCCGCCGCATACGCGGGTCCGAAGCCTAGACTTCGAGGATTACCCCTTCGAGGTTCAGTCCTGGGAGGAGAACTGCGCCCTGTGCGGCGCCGAGGACTCCTACCTCGACGAGGTCGTTCTCGACGACGCGGGAAACAAGATGTTCGTCTGTTCCGACAGCCATTTCTGCGGCGAGAGACGCAAGGCGGGCCATTCCGGCCCCATGGCCGGCCACCAGCTCGACCAGACGGTCGAAGGGAACACGCCATGAATGCGGTCGCAAACATCCAGGCGGAGCCTCTGCTGCGGGTCCAGGGCCTCTCCAAGTGGTATGGCCACGTCCTGGGCTGCCGGGATGTCAGCTTCGAGATGCGGCCGGGCGAGGTTCTCGGGGTCGTGGGGGAAAGCGGGTCTGGCAAAACCACGCTGCTGAAGTGTCTGTCGGGCCGGCTGGTCCCGAGTTCCGGACAGGTCGAGTTCGAGACCCGGCGTCACGGGCTGACGGATATCTATGCCCTTTCGGAGCCCGATCGTCGGCGCATGCAGCGCGAGGACTGGGGTTTCGTCCACCAGAACCCAAGGGATGGCCTTCGGATGCGCGTGTCCGGAGGGGCCAACGTCGCCGAACCCCTGATGAACATGGGACAGCGCCACTATGGCGAGATGCGCCGCTCCACCGTGGAGTGGCTGGAACGGGTCGAACTCGACACCAGTCGCATTGACGATAAGCCCCGGAACTTCTCGGGCGGCATGCAGCAGCGAATCCAGGTGGCGCGGAACCTGATCCACGGACCAAAACTGGTCTTCATGGATGAACCTACCGGAGGGCTGGACGTCTCGGTCCAGGCCCGCTTGCTCGATCTTCTTCGGGAACTGGTGCGAGATCTCGGCCTCGCCGTCATCATCGTCACCCACGACATGGCGGTCGCCCGTCTCATGGCGGATCGGCTGCTTGTGATGCGGCGAGGCGAGGTGGTGGAGACCGGCTTGACCGACCAGGTCCTGGACGATCCCCAACACGCCTACACCCAGCTCCTGGTTTCCTCCGTCCTGCAAATCTAGGCCGTCATGTCCTCAGCGTCCCGACCCCTCATCATCGTCGAAGGTCTGGCCAAGACCTTTGTCCTGCACAATGCCGGAGGCGCCGTCATACCGGTGTTCGAACGGCTTCACATGGAAGTCCGCCCCGGCGAATGCGTCGTCCTTTCCGGGGAGTCCGGCGTCGGGAAATCGACCTTGATGCGGTCAATCTATGGAAACTACGCTCCGTCGTCAGGATCGGTCCGGGTGCTTCATGACGGTGATTACACCGACATCACGCAGGCCAGTCCGCACGCCATCCTCGACGTGCGCCGCCGGACCCTGGGCTATGTCAGCCAGTTTCTCAGGGTCATTCCGCGGGTACCGACCCTCCGTCTGGTGATGGAGCCCCTTCTCGACAATGGTGTCGATCCAGATGAGGCTGAGGGCCGTGCGCGAGACCTTCTCAGCGCCCTTCGCCTCCCGGAACGCCTTTGGGCCCTGCCTCCGGCGACCTTTTCCGGAGGCGAGCAACAAAGGGTCAACATCGCCCGCAGCTTCATTCGCCAGTATCCCGTAATGCTGCTCGATGAGCCGACGGCCTCTCTTGATGCCGAGAACCGGGCCATCGTGGTGGAGCTGATCCGCGGGGCGCTGACCTCCGGAACGGCGATGATCGGGATTTTCCATGACGCGGACGTTCGCGACGCGGTCGCCACCCGGCTCTTTCCGGTCCTTGAGTTCAAGGTGGCGGCCTGATCATGAACGAGAGCGAAATCCGGATCTACTGCGCCAGCATCGTCACGCCAGAGGGCCTCATCTGTGGCGAGGTGGTTCTTCGCGACTCGAAGATTCACGCCGTCGAGGGACGCCCGACGCCGCCAAGTGGAGCCTTGGACTGGAGCGGGGATGTCATGGTGGCGGGCCTGGTCGACATCCATACGGACAACCTGGAGAAGCACTACCAACCCCGACCCGGTGCGGCATGGGACGCCTATGGTGCGGCCCTTGCCCATGACGGCCAATGCGCATCGGCCGGCATCACGACGGTCCTGGACAGCCTCAGCCTGCATGGCGCCAAGGATGGCCTGGACCGCAACGCCGCCCTCGGCCCCATGATCGAAGCGATGGATGCTGCAGCCGCTGACGACGCTCTGCGCGCAGACCACCTTCTGCACCTTCGCTGTGAAGTGACCAACCCGGAGCTGATATCGGCCCTGGAGCCCTACAGCCTACATCCGCGGTTGCGGCTCCTGTCGGTCATGGACCATACACCCGGCCAGCGCCAGATCCGCGATATCGGCCTCTTTGAGCGGCAACTTCTTGCTGAGGGTCGATCGCCCGCAGAAGTCGCCGAGATTCTTGGGCCGGGCCCCTCAGCAAGGACCGCCGGGCTGGCCGAGCAGAACCGGCGTCAGGTCGTTGAGCTCGCAAATGGACTGAAGATCCCCCTTGCGGCCCACGATGACGCTACTGTCGAGCAGGTGGAGGAAGCCGCCCGGGACGGGTGCATCATGTCCGAGTTTCCCGTCACGCTCCAGGCCGCGAGGAGGGCCCGAGAGCTTGGCCTGACCAACTGCATGGGCGCGCCGAATTTCGTTCGCGGGGGTTCCCATTCCGGGAATCTCAGCGCCCGCGAATGCGCCGAGCATGGTCTTCTCGATATTCTGGCGTCCGACTATGTCCCGCTCTCCATGCTGCGCGCGGCCTTTCTCATGATTGATCTCCTGAAGTGGCCGCCGGAAAAGGCGCTTGCGACGGTCAGCGTCAACCCAGCCCGGAGCGTCGGGCTCGCGGACAGGGGGGAGATTGCCGCCGGGCAGCGGGCCGATCTCATTCGCGTGTCCCGGGGAGCACTCGGGTGGCCGGCGCCCCGGGAGGTTTGGAGGTCGGGGAGGCGTGTCGCGTGACCGCTCGATACGCCCTCTATTATGCACCGCGGAGAGAAAGCCCCCTCTGGGACAAGGCTTCGGCCTGGCTCGGAAGGGACGCCTACAGCGGCGCCTCCTGTAACCCTCCTGAACTGGCCGGGCTTGGCCAGATCGACCTGGGCGCCCTGACGCAGGATCCACGAGGCTACGGATTTCACGCCACCTTGAAGGCGCCCTTCGAACTCAGGGAAGGCCGGACTGAGGCGGAACTGGTCGACTTCACCCGGACCTTCGCAGGTCTACGGCAGTCCTTTTCGGCGGATATTGGACCGTCGCGCCTGGGACGCTTCCATGCCTTCCTCCTTATGGCCCCATCAGCGGAAATGGAGGCGCTGCATGCCGCCTGCGTCCGTGAGTTTGACGGCTTTCGGGCGCCGCTTTCGGAGTTTGATCTCGCACGGCGGAGGAAATCCGGGCTCACCCCTCGCCAGGACGAGCTGCTGGTCGATTGGGGTTATCCGTACGTATTCGAGGAGTTCCGGTTCCACATGACCCTCACGGGTCCGGTACGGGACGAGGATGTGTCCCTGCGCCTGAGTGAACACCTCTCGCAGTACTTTCTCGATGAGACCGGTCCACACAACTTCGATGGCGTGGCGCTCTTCAAGCAGTCCGAGAGAGGCGCGCCCTTCCTGATCCTTGAGAGAGCGGCCTTCGCCTAGAGCAGCCGGAGAAGGGCCTGGACGGCCACCTCGGGTGCGCCATCGTTGCGCACCTCGACCACATCCTTCCCCTCGACCGCGAAGGCGACGGCCCGCGCGACGCGGCTCTCGATCTCCTCGGGGGTTTCCCGCCCCCGGTTCGCCAGTCGCAGGTGAAGTTGATCTGCGGACGCCGAGACGGAAACGATCAGGAGGTCCGGGAACCTGGCGCGTGCTTCCTCCAGCACGCCCCTGGACCCGTTTACAATGACGGTCCATCCCGCAGCGATGCGCTCCCGAATGGAAACGGGTACACCATAGCAAAGGCCGTTAGCACGCCAGCTCAAGGCGTATCCGCCTGCCGCCTCGCGCTGCTCGAACTCAGCGGCGCTGACTTCGATGTGATCCTCGCCGCCCGCATCGGCTGGCCGGGTGATCTCGCGTTGCTGGAAGTGCACTCGGGCGGGAGCGGCTGACCTGGCCCCGTTGATCAAGGTGTCCTTGCCCACGCCAGAGGGGCCGACAACCATGATCAGGCGGCCGCCCTCAGGCATGCTTCTC
>JADBZH010000127.1 GCA_020402585.1 Phenylobacterium sp.
CCGAGAGCGAGACCGACTTCAACCCTGAGCTCGCCCAGCCGGAGGCCTTAGCGAAATGAACCGCACCGAACGCATCGCCGCCCTGAAGGCCGCCGCCCGGGAGCGCATCCTGGTCCTCGACGGCTCCTGGGGCGTGATGATTCAGAAGCGCGGCCTGGACGAGGCCGACTACCGGGGCGACCGCTTCGCCGGGCATCCCGGCCAGCTGAAGGGCAACAACGACCTTCTCTGCCTGACCCGGCCGGACATCATCACCGAGCTGCACGACGCCTATTTCGGGGCCGGGGCGGACATTTCCGAGACCAACACCTTCTCGGCCACCACCATCGCCCAGGCGGACTACGGCCTGGAGGCGGCGGTGCGCGACATCAACCTGGAAGGCGCCCGCCTGGCGCGGGCCTCCGCCGACCGCTGGACCGCCGCCGAGCCGCACAAGCCGAGATTTGTCGCCGGCTCCATCGGCCCCCTGAACAAGATGCTGTCCATGTCGCCGGACGTGAACGACCCCGGCGCGCGCTCGGTCACCTTCGAGGAGGTCTACCAGGCCTATCGCGAGCAGGTCATCGCCCTGAACGAGGGCGGGGTGGACCTCTACCTGGTGGAGACCATCACCGACACGCTGAATTGCAAGGCCGCCATCAAGGCCATCATGGACCTGGAGGATGAGGGCTACGAGCCCCTGCCGATCTGGATCTCGGGCACCATCACGGACAGGTCGGGTCGCACCCTGTCCGGCCAGACGGTCGAGGCCTTCTGGAACTCGGTCCGCCACGCCCGGCCCTTCGCCGTGGGCCTGAACTGCGCCCTGGGCGCGGACCTCATGCGGCCCCACATCGCCGAGCTGTCGCGGGTGGCCGACACCCTGGTCAGCGCCTACCCCAACGCCGGCCTGCCCAACGCCATGGGCGAGTACGACGAGCAGCCCCACGAGACCGGGCACTCGCTGCACCAGTGGGCCGAGGACGGCATCGTCAACATCGTCGGCGGCTGCTGCGGTACGACGCCGGAGCACATCGCCCACGTCGCCCAGGCGGTGCAGGGCCTGCCCACCCGCAAGCCGGCCGAGCGCCCGCGCGCCATGCGCCTGTCGGGCCTGGAGCCCCTGGAGCTCTCATGAGGCCGACCTTCGTCAACATCGGCGAGCGGACCAACGTCACCGGCTCCGCCCGCTTCCGCAAGCTCGTGGCCGAGGCGAACTATCCTGAGGCCCTGTCCGTCGCCCGCCAGCAGGTGGAGGCCGGCGCGGCCATCATCGACGTTAACATGGACGAGGGCCTGCTCGATTCCGTTCGGGCCATGGCGACCTTCCTCAACCTGATCGCCGCCGAGCCCGACATCGCTCGGGTTCCGTTGATGATCGACTCCTCCAAGTGGGAGGTGATCGAGGCGGGCCTGCGCTGTGTTCAGGGCAAGGCCATCGTCAACTCGATCTCCCTCAAGGAGGGCGAGGCCGCCTTCCTGAAGCAGGCCCGGGCCTGCCTGCGCTATGGCGCGGCTGTGGTGGTCATGGCCTTCGACGAGAAGGGCCAGGCCGACACCCTGGCGCGCAAGACCGAGATCTGCGCACGCGCCTACCGGATTCTGGTCGACACGGTGGGTTTCCCGCCCGAGGACATCATCTTCGACCCCAACATCTTCGCGGTCGCCACCGGGATCGACGAGCACGACAACTACGCCGTCGACTTCATCGAGGCGACGCGGTGGATCAAGACCCACCTGCCCCATGCCCGGGTCTCGGGCGGGGTGTCCAATGTCTCGTTCAGCTTCCGGGGCAATGAGCCCGTGCGGCGGGCGATCCACGGGGTCTTCCTCTACCACGCCATCGCTGCAGGCCTGGACATGGGCATCGTCAACGCGGGCGACCTGCCGGTCTACGACGACATCCCGACGGAGCTGAGGGACGCCGTCGAGGACGTGATCCTCAACCGGCCCCGGCGCGATCCGGCCCTGTCCAATACCGAGCGGCTGGTGGAACTGGCGCCCGCCTACAAGGGCGGGAAGTCCGAGGCCAAGGGCCCTGACCTGACCTGGCGCGAGGCGCCGGTGGCCGAACGCCTCGCCCACGCCCTGATCCACGGGGTCACGGAGTTCATCGAGGCCGACGTGGAGGAGGCCCGGCTGGCCGCCGGCCGGCCCCTGGAGGTCATCGAAGGCCCCCTGATGGACGGCATGAACCGGGTCGGCGACCTGTTCGGCGCGGGCAAGATGTTCCTGCCCCAGGTGGTCAAGTCGGCGCGGGTGATGAAGCAGGGCGTGGCCTGGCTCCTGCCCTTCATGGAGGCCGAAAGCGCCGGCCAGGAACGCCAGAGTGCGGGCCGGATCCTCATGGCTACCGTCAAGGGCGACGTCCACGACATCGGCAAGAACATCGTCGGCGTGGTCCTGCAGTGCAACAACTACGAGGTCTTCGACCTGGGCGTCATGGTTCCGGCGGACCGCATCCTCGACGAGGCCGAGCGCCTGAAGGTGGACATGGTCGGCTTGTCCGGCCTGATCACCCCCAGCCTGGACGAGATGGTCTTCGTGGCCTCCGAGATGGAGCGGCGGGGCTTTACGATGCCCCTGCTGATCGGCGGGGCGACCACCTCCAAGACCCACACGGCGGTGAAGATCGCCCCGGCCTATCCCTCCGGCTCCACCACCTACGTCCTCGACGCCAGCCGGGCGGTCGGGGTGGTCTCTTCCCTGCTCTCGCCGACCGACCGGGAGCGCTTCACCGCCGAGACCGCGGCCGAGTACGTCCGGGTGCGCGAGCAGTTCGCGCGCAGCCAGGACACGCGGGGCCGCATGACCCTGGCCGACGCCCGCAAGCGCGCCTTCGCCACCGACTGGCGCCGGACAGTCCCGCATAAGCCATCCTTTACGGGGCTCCGGACCTTCGAGGACTGGGACCTCTCCGACCTCGCCGAGCATATCGACTGGACGCCCTTCTTCGCCAGCTGGCAGCTCTTTGGCCGCTTCCCGGCGATCCTGGAGGATGATGTCGTCGGCCAGGCCGCCCGCGACCTCTATGCCGACGGCCGGCGGATGCTGGACCGCATGATCCAGGGCCGCTGGCTGACCGCCAAGGCGACGGTCGGGTTCTGGCCGGCCAATGCCGAGGGCGACGACATCCTCGTCTACGCCGACGAGGCCCGCACCAAGGTGGCCGGGCGCTTCCACACCCTGCGCCAGCAGATGGTCCGCAGCGAGGGCGAGCGGGCGAACCTCGCCCTCTCCGACTTCATCGCCCCCGTGGGCGGCCCGCCGGACTGGCTGGGCGGCTTCGCTGTCACCGCCGGCCATGGCGAGATCGAGATGGCCGAGCGTTTCCGCCGGGACGGCGACGACTATTCCGCCATCCTCGCCACCTCCCTCGCCGACCGGCTGGCCGAGGCCCTGGCCGAGGCGCTCCATCGCCGGGTCCGCACCGAGCTCTGGGGCTACGCCACGGACGAGGTCTTCGACATCGAGTTCCTGATCGGCGAGAAATACCGGGGCATCCGGCCGGCGGCGGGCTATCCGGCCCAGCCGGACCACACCGAAAAGGCCGAGCTCTTCCGCCTGCTCGAGGCCACGCCCCGGACCGGGATCACCCTGACCGAAAGCTTCGCCATGGACCCGCCCTCCAGCGTGTCCGGTCTCTATTTCAGCCATCCGGAAAGCCACTATTTCGGGGTCGGCCGGATCGACCGCGACCAGGTGGAGGACTATGCCCGCCGCAAGGGCTGGGACCGCGCCACGGCTGAGCGCTGGCTGGCGCCGATCCTCAGCTATGCGCCAGGATCCTGACCGCGGAGCCGGTTGAAGGGGTCAACGGCGCTTCAGCTGACCCCCTCCGGCCCGCTTTGCGGTCCACCTCCCCCTGGGGGGAGGAATTAGAAGCGCCAATTGCTCCCCCAAGGGGGAGCTGTCAGCGAAGCTGACTGAGGGGGTCAACGGCGC
>JADBZH010000128.1 GCA_020402585.1 Phenylobacterium sp.
ATGGCTGGGGATCGATCCTGCGGACTGCCTGGCCCTTGAGGACAGCCACAACGGCGTCCGCTCGGCGTCGGCGGCGGGCATGATGACCGTGATGATCCCGGACCTGCTGGCCCCCAATCCGGAGATGGACGCCCTGTGCGCGCGCATCGTCAGTGACCTGCACGCAGCCGCGGACCTGATCCGCCTGTCCCTGGGCCGGGCCTGAGGCCTCAGTCCCGGACGAACTCGGCCTCGGAGAAGCCCATGAAATAGAGGGCCGCCGTCAGGTCGGCATGGTCGATCTGGGCGTCAGCCTGGGCCGACACCACGGGCTTGGCGCGGTAGGCGAGGCCCAGGCCTGCCGCGCCGATCATGGCCAAGTCATTGGCGCCATCGCCGATGGCCGCCGTCTGCGACAGGTCCAGGCCGAGCCGCTCCGCCTCCGAGGCCAGGGTCGCCAGCTTGGCCTCCCGGCCCAGGATGGGTTCGGCGACCTCGCCGGTCAGGCGACCGTCGCTGACCCTGAAGCGGTTGGCCCGGTCCTCATGGAAACCCGCCTGGACGGCCACCCTCTGGGTGAAGAAGTCGAAACCCCCGGAAACCAGGATGCAGTGGGCGCCGGAGGCGGCGAGGGTGCTTACGAGGGTGCGGGCGCCGGGATTGAGCCGCACCCGCTCGGCATAGGCGCGCTCCAGCTCGGCCTCGGGCAGGCCCGCCAGCATGGCCACCCGCTCGCGCAGGGCGCCCTCGAAGGCGAGCTCACCGCGCATGGCCCGCTCGGTGATGGCGGCCACCTCAGCCTTTCGCCCGGCGAAGTCGGCCAGTTCATCCAGGCACTCGCAGGCGATGATGGTGCTGTCCATGTCCGCCAGCAGGAGGCGCTTGCGGCGCCCGGCCTGGGGTTGAAGCGCGAAATCCACAGGCAGGTCGCCGACTGCACTGGCCACCGTGGCCTTCAGCTCTGCGATATTCCCGCCCGCAAACGTGAGGTCCCAGGCGGCGGCGCCCAGTGAACTCACCGACTTGACGGACAGGCCGCAGGCTGCGAGCCCTGCCTGCGCCCGGTCGGAAGCGAGGCGGGCGGTTTCGGCGTCACAGCCGACAAGAGTGAGCGTAAGGTCCATGGCGTCCCGCATCTGGCTCATCGCCGGGCCCACGGCAAGCGGCAAGTCAGCCCTGGCCCTGCGCCTCGCTCAGGCTGTTCACGGTGAGATCGTGGGCGCTGACGCCCTGCAGATCTACCGGGACCTGCCCGTCCTGACCGCCGCCCCGGGTCCGACGGAGCGGAAAGGCGTCCCGCACCACCTGGTCGGCACGGTGGACGGCTCCATCGGCTGGTCGGTGGGCCGCTGGCTGACCGCTGCGAACATCCGGATCGCAAAGCTCCGGGAGGCGGGCGTCGACGTCATCGTCGTCGGCGGGACCGGGCTTTACCTGGAGGCCCTCGTGAAGGGGATTGCGGAGATTCCGCCGGTGTCCTCGCAGGTCCGGGCCCAGGCGACCGAGGAGTTCGGGCAGATGGGTGAGGCGGCGTTCCGGGCGCGGCTGGCCGGGGTCGATCCCGCGGCTGCCGAGCGGATCCTGCCCGGGGACCGGCAAAGGCTGGTGCGCGCCTGGGAGGTGTTCGTGGGGTCAGGCCGGCCCCTCAGCGACTGGCGGACCCGGCGTCAGGGCGGGCTGGCGCCGGGCAGCTGGCGGGGGGTGCGCCTGATGCCGCCCCGGGAGGCGCTCTACAGTCGGTGCGACGCCCGGTATGTCGAGATGATCCAAGGCGGGGCGATTGACGAGGCGCTGGCCCTGGCCGCACGCCAGCTGGAGCCCTCCCTGCCGGTCTGCAAGGCGGTGGGGCTACGTCCTGTGCTGTCTCACCTGGCGGGCCTGATGTCCCTGAAGGAGGCGATCGCCGCCGGGCAGCAGGAGACCCGGAACTATGTCAAGCGCCAGGAGGTCTGGTTGAGGGGACGGATGGCGAGCTGGCCCGCGGTCACCGATATCGACCCTGACGACCAGTGGAGGTCATTTCTTGCCCTGAACCCTGACTTGACGGCCTCACAGGGGCATGGCACTAGCCTCAGAAGTTGATTTTGGAGACGACCCATGCGTCGCGTTCTCGTACTCCCCTGGCGGCCCGCCGCGGACTGACCCCGTCAGCCGCGACTGGTCGCACACGCCCGGGCCCCTTGAGGGCCCTTTTTGTTGCCCATGACACCCTTCGGAAGACCCCCGCCATGACCGCCCAGACCCAGACCCTGACCGCCGCCGACACCGAGACCCTGACGGGCGCCGAAATCGTCGTGCGCGCCCTGGTGGACCAGGGGGTGGAGGTCCTGTTCGGCTATCCGGGCGGCGCGGTCCTGCCCATCTACGACGCCCTGTTCAACGAGCCGCGACTGCAGCACGTCCTGGTCCGGCACGAGCAGGGGGCGACCCACGCCGCCGAGGGCTATGCCCGCTCGACCGGCAAGCCCGGCGTGGTCCTGGTGACCTCAGGTCCTGGCGCCACCAATGCGGTCACCGGCATTGTCGACGCCCTGATGGACTCTATTCCCCTGGTGGTCATCACCGGCCAGGTCGCCACACACCTGATCGGCACCGACGCCTTCCAGGAGTGCGACACCATCGGCATCACCCGGTCGATCACGAAGCATAACTACCTGGTCAAGGACCCGGCGGACCTGCCGAGGGTGATGCACGAGGCCTTCCACATCGCCACCTCCGGCCGCCCGGGACCGGTGGTCATCGACATTCCCAAGGACGTCCAGTTCGGCAGGGCCGCCTACCAGGGGCCGGAAGAGGTGAAGCACGCCCACAACTATCGCCCGCGGACGCAGGGCGACCCGGCGCGGATCGCCGAGGCGGTGCAGATGATCGCCGGGGCCCGACGCCCCATCCTGTACACCGGCGGCGGCGTCATCAATGCGGGGCCCCGGGCCTCGGCCCTGCTGCGCGAGTTCGCCGCCCTGACCGGCGCGCCTGTGACCTCGACCCTGATGGGGCTGGGCGCCTTCCCGGCCTCGGACGAGAAGTGGCTGGGCATGCTGGGCATGCACGGCAGCTTCGAGGCCAACAACGCCATGCATGACTGCGACGTCATGGTGGCCATCGGCGCGCGCTTCGATGACCGGGTCACCGGCAAGCTCGACGCCTTTTCTCCGGGCTCGCGCAAGATCCACATCGACATCGACCCGTCCTCGATCTCCAAGAACGTGCGGGCCGATATCGGGATCGTGGGAGACGCGGCCAGCGTGCTGGAGGACATGATCGCCGCCTGGAAGGCGCGCGGCCTGTCCGGCGACGCCGGCGCCCTGGCCGAGTGGTGGCGGCAGATCGAGGCCTGGCGTGCGCGCAATTCCTTCCGCTACGCCCCCTCGGCCGACAGCATCAAGCCGCAGTACGCCATCGAGCGCCTCTACGCCCTGACCCGGGACAAGGACGTCTACATCACCACCGAGGTCGGCCAGCACCAGATGTGGGCGGCGCAGTTCTTCCACTTCGAGGAGCCGAACCGCTGGATGACCTCCGGGGGCCTGGGCACCATGGGCTACGGCCTGCCCGCCGCGGTGGGCGTGCAGCTGGCCCACCCGGACAGCCTGGTCATCGACATCGGCGGCGACGCCAGCGTGCAGATGACGATGCAGGAGATGTCGACGGCCATCCAGTACGGCCTGCCGATCAAGATCTTCATCCTGAACAATGAATGGATGGGCATGGTGCGCCAGTGGCAGCAGCTGCTGCACGGCGAGCGCTATTCGCACTCCTACTCGGCCAGCCTGCCGGACTTTGTGAAGATGGCTGAGGCCTTCGGCTGCCTGGGTCTGCGGGCGAGGACCCCGGCGGAGCTGGACGATGCGATCCGTCAGATGATCGACTATCCCGGCCCGGTCATCTTCGACTGCTGCGTCACCAAGGAAGAGAACTGCTTCCCCATGATCCCCTCGGGCAAGGCGCACAACGACATGATCCTGGCCGAGGAAACCCGCGACCTGGGATCGATCATCGACGACGCAGGAAAGCGGCTGGTCTAGAGCCTGTTCCCCCGAGGCGTGGCGGGCGCTTCTGCAAGGCGCAGGTCCGCGCCGCTGGACGCGGCCTGAAGGGCGGCGATGTCGCCGTCCTTCAGCCAGGCAAGCCCCGCCTCCAGGCTCACGACGGCGGGCTGACGGTCATGCACCGGCGCCAGTGCGGGGCCGGCCGGCCGCGTGATGATGGCGAAACTGTCGAGACCTTCCGGATGGTCGGCGGGATAGGCGCGGGCGGAGACGCCGGCGAAGACACGCAGGGACCCGGACGCCGACGTCTCCGGCCAGGTGATCTCCCAGCGACGCTTGGGCCGCCCCTTCCGCCAGCCTGGGGGCTGGTCGTATTCAAAGAAGGCGGTGGCGGGGACCAGGCAGCGACCGCTTCGGCTGGCGTCCCTGAAGGCGGGAGCCGTCGACACCGTCTCGATCCGGGCGTTGGTGCACATGGCCTTCCAGGCCGAGACCGGACCCCGGTGGAAGGCGGGCGTCAGCCACCATCGGGCTTCAAGGCCCTCCAGCCCGCCACTGGCTCCCAGCCGCAGGAGGGGTGCGCGGTCCGTCGGACGGAACGACCGCTCAGGCGGTCGGTTGGGCTCTGGGTCCAGCCACAGACTCTCGACGCCCCTGCTACGGAAGGCGGCGTCATAATCGGCCCTGCGCACTCGCAGCTGGTACTCGTTGCACACCGGGAGGGTCAGGCCAGGCGATCGCGAAGGGCCGGGAGACAGGTCCTGACCTTGGCCAGAGGCTCCTGAGAGAGAGCCGCATCCTCTGACATGTCTTTCCTCCGACGGCCCTGCGCCCCTCGAGGCTGCGCCGGCGTCGCCGGTGGGTCAACCTTGGGGGTCCTCGAAAGCTGGCGACGTACGCCCCGGACAAGAGATCACAAGGCTCATCACCCAAAGCTGCAATCGTTTCTTAATGCTATCGAACGAGAACTTCAGCGACTTGCACTAATCGAGAACGATCACTCTCATGCCGCGCCAGGGCCAAAATTCTTCCTACCGGGGCGGGAATTCTACCTGGACGAGAAATCGAATCTTATTTCGGTATATTTCTCCGAAATCGCTTCTGAACGCAGCTTACGCGTTCGTCATACTGATATCCGCCTTCCCTTATATCGGATTGCCAAGTTCAGGAGCTTGGTTCGCCTGGATTGTTCTACTGATTTTCGTCGATGAGGTGGTCGCCAGAACCCTTCGAGGTACTACGCGAAGCCGGGCGCATGTCGTCATCGAGATGTGCATCGTCTCGGCCTTCTGCCTCATCGGACTGCGTTTGATGATAGGCTTCGAAGGCCCGGCGCAGATCCTCGGCATGGCGGCGATCGCCCTGGTCTTCGCCCAAAAGGTCGTGGTGGAGACGCTTGGGCGTGTCCGCTTTTGGGCCAATGTGACGCCGCCGCTCCTGGCTGCGAGCTACTTCCAGATCTGGTCCGCGGTCCAGAACGCCCAGGCGGGCCGACTTCACCTTGTGGTGACCGACCTGGCGAACCTGGTTCTCCTCCTCCTGATCTTCATGGTGATCCGCACCGCGGTGAAGAACCGGCGGGAACGATCGCGGAAGGCGAATGCCGAGATCGCGGCCAGTGCAATGAGCGCACGGGAAGCCCACAAGATCGCAATGCTCGCCGAGCAGCTTGCGGGATCCGGCCATTTCCGTATCGACCTGAAGACCGGCGTTGCGACCTTCTCCGACGGGCTCTACGAGATCTATTGCTTCGACAGGCAACGCGAAACGCTGACCACTCTGACCATCATGCGGCTCTACAGGGGGTCGGAACGCGCCAAGCTCTATCGCATGCTTTCGGAGGTCAGCCGGACGCAGAAGCTTGTGCGGATGGAGACGCGGTGCCGGCTCAGGGACGGCCGGGAGCGGATCATCCTGACGCAGATCAGTCCGGAAATCACGGCGAATGGAGAGACCTTCGCATTCCTTGGCGTCTCCATGGACATCACCGAGACGCGCGCTCGTGAAGCTGAGGTCGCATCGAGCGAGGCCCGCTTCCGCCTGCTCGCGGATCACGTGACGGACCTCGTACTCTGGATCAGCGCGGGGGGAAGGGTCCTGTATGCCTCGCCTTCGGTCGAGGCCCTGGGATACGCCCCTGAGGCGATGGTCGGACAAGCCCTGGCGGACTACATCCTGCCTGCAGACTATGGGTCTGCGACCCGACTCCTGAACCGGGTCTTCGATGATGATCCCTCAGACAAGGACCTCACCGGGGAGTTCAGGTTCGTCACCCGTCGCAGCGAAGCGAAGGAGGTGTGGCTGGAGGGGTTCGCCCGGGCGGTCCGCGACCCCAAGGGCCACCCCCGGTCCGCCGTCTTCAATTTCCGTGACGTGACACGGCGACGGGAGCTGGAGGAGGATCTTCGGCAGGCCAAGGCGCGGGCGGAAGCGGCCACGGAGGCCAAGAGCGAGTTCCTGGCCAATATGAGCCATGAGGTTCGGACCCCGCTGACCGGCGTGATCGGCTTCTCGACACTTCTCGCCCAGATGCCGGACCTGCCGCCGCAGGCCGGGGTCTATGTCGGCAGGGTCATGGCCAGCGGCGAGGCCCTGCTCTCCGTTGTGAACGACATCCTGGATTTCTCGAAGCTCGAGGCAGGCCAGCTCGATCTGGACCCGACGCCCTTCCCCCTTGTGGGGTTCCTGGAAGATGCCGCCGGCCTGTTTTCGGCCCAGGCCGAAGCTAAGGGTCTCCGTATCGAGCTGGACGTGGCAGACCCCGTCCCCGCACAAATCCTGGCCGACCGCGGGCGACTGCAACAGGTGCTCGCCAACCTTCTCAGCAACGCCATCAAGTTCACAGACCAGGGTGCAATCCGGATACAGGCCCGCTATGCCCCAGAGCGAGAGGAGCTTGAGGTCTCGGTTAGCGATACGGGGGTCGGGATTTCAGCCGGGGTCGCCGAGCGGCTTTTTCAGAGGTTCACCCAGGCGGACGGCTCCATCAGCCGCAGGTATGGGGGGACAGGACTGGGCCTTTCCATATGCCGCCAGCTGACCGAACTGATGGGCGGCGGGATCGAGGTCATTTCGGCGCCCGGGGCCGGCTCGACCTTCGTCTTCAAGGTGCTCGCGCCCCCCGCCGACATTGCAGCAGACGCCGGACAGCCGGCGACAGGGGACTCGCTCTGGGAAGTCTCGCTTGAGGAGGACAGCCTCAGGATTCTGGTCGTCGATGACCTTGAGGCCAACCGGGCGCTGGTCCGCGCCCTTCTTCATGCCGCTGGCCAGGACAGGATGGATGAGGCCTCGAACGGTCCCGAGGCGATCTCCATGGCGGTGCGCCAGTCCTACGACATCATTCTCATGGATCTCCAGATGCCGGGGATGGATGGATTCGCGGCCTCTCGGGCGATCCGGCAACGCTCGAAACTGAACCACAACACTCCCATCATCGCCCTTTCAGCAAATGTGATGGCCGAGCATTTCGACGAAGCCCAGCGGGCCGGAATGAATGACCATGTGGGCAAGCCCATCGCTCCGGCCAGGCTCTTCTCCGCCCTCAACCGATGGGGTGGCGTCCGGGTCGGGGCCCCATCCGTGGAGTACGCCGGGCAGGCGCAGGCCGAATGACGCCTTGCCTTGGCGGCTGCGCTGGCGCTCTGTCCTGCGAACGGGCTGGCCAAGACACGTCCCCCGCCGGGTAAGGACCCACAAGACTTTTTTCATGCTCTTGCGGGAGCCTGAACCTCCGTCGCTGAAATGTGGTCCGCGACAATGACCCTGGGCAAACTGCAATGGCGATTCAGCTCGGGGTGATCCAGACCAGCCCTTCCTCTCTCTGGCGACGCCTCCTCGCCTGGTGGGTCGTCTCCCGACGGATACTCCGCCCTTGTGTCGCTGCGGGGCTGGGCGCCCTGGCCGCGGCCCCCTACCTCGGCGCCCCGATCGCCCTGACCTGGATCGGGTTGATGCTTCTGCTGGCGTTGGCGGAGGACACTCTGTTGCGCATCGCACCGGGACGAACCGGGCCCGCCGATTTCCTGGAGCTCCTTCGATCCGGTTCCGCGGCCGCCATCGGCCTGGCCCTCATGGAGACAGGGCAGCTCTTCCCTGCGATCCTCGCCATGACGATCTGGGGGACGATCGCCTTCCGCACCCTCGTCGTGGACTACCGGCGGCCACGAAAGCTCTGGATAGGAATGGGTCCACAGGTGGCGGCCTGCCTTTGGCGGCAGGTCGAGGCCTCTGTCGGGCACCTCCAGGCCGGGACGCCGGAACTGGTGATCCCGGAGGTCGCGACCATTGCCCTGATCCTCGGCGCGCTCGGCTCCAGCTATGCAGCTCTGGAGCGCAGACGCCGGGGCTATGCGAGGGTCCTTACGGAAAGCCGGGAGACCGCGCGGCAAGTGGCGGAAGCCCATCGCGTGGCCGTTCTGGCCGAGCAGCTGGGCGGTTCGGGACACTTCCGCCTGGACATCAAGACCCTGGAGCTGACCACCTCCGCCGGACTCTACGAGCTCTATGGTATGCTGAAGGACGACGGCCCGGTCGGGCTGGAGGCGCTCTTATCTCTTTACGGGGAAGCCGAGCGGGAGAGCCTGGTCAACATGTTGTCCCAGGTGGTGCTCACGCGCACGCCCGTGCGGGCCGAGAGCCGGCTCCGCCTGCCGGACGGCCGGGAGAAGACCATCCTGACCCAGACCAATCCCGAGCTAGATGAGACCGGCGAGCTGGCCGCCGTCTTCGGGATTTCTATCGATGTCACCGAGGCGCGACGCAGGGAGTTCGAACTTGCCGAAAGCGAGGCGCGCCTCCGACTGCTGGCGGACAATGTCACCGACATCGTCCTCTGGATCGGTTCGACAGGACGCATCCTCTATGCGTCACCCTCGGTCTCCTCCTGCGGGTACATACCGGAAGACCTGTTGGATCGCGATCTGACCGACTTCATCGAGGCGCAGGATCAGGAGGACGCCCGGCGATGGCTGGACAAGGCGCTCAGGCCGACCACCCCTGAAGAGGATCTTCGGGGGGAGTTTCGCTTCCGGACCCTTGGCCGGCCAGGGCGGACCGTCTGGCTGGAAGGCTACGCCCGCGCGATCCGGGATCCCGGGGGCCGGGCGCGGTCCGTCGTGATCAACTTCCGGGATGTCACCCGCCGGCGGGAGCTTGAGGAGGACCTGCGGGAAGCCAAGGTCCGCGCCGAAGCCGCGACTGAAGCCAAGAGCGAGTTTCTCGCCAACATGAGCCATGAGATCCGGACCCCCCTGACAGGGGTGATCGGATTCTCCGAAATCCTCTCCCGCACGCCGGGACTGCCCGCTTCCGCCGAGAACCACGTCCAGAAGGTTGTCACCAGCGGCAAGGCCCTGCTCTCGGTGGTCAACGACATTCTCGATTTCTCGAAGCTTGAAGCCGGACAGGTCGAGTTGGATCCCGGGCCGATGAACCTCGCGGACTTTCTCCGGGAAGTGGTGGACCTCTTCTCGCTGAAGGCGGAGGCCAAGGGGCTCACACTGAAAGTCGAAGTCGAGGAGGGAGCGCCCGACTACATCCTCGCGGACCGGGGCCGACTGCAGCAGGTTCTCAGCAATCTCATGAGCAATGCCGTGAAGTTCACGGAGGTGGGATCCATCGCGGTGCGCGCCAGCTACGACCGGGAAAGCTGCACCCTCGTCGTCTCAGTGACCGATACCGGGATCGGCATTCCCGCCCTTCAGATGGAAAAGCTCTTTCAGCGGTTCATGCAGGCCGATGGCTCGATTACCCGGCAGTTCGGCGGCACCGGGCTTGGACTTTCCATCTGCCGGCAACTGACCCACCTGATGGGAGGATCCATCCGCCTGACCTCGACACCCGGAAGCGGCTCGACCTTCACCTTCGATATCCACGCGCCGCCTGTTGATCCACCGCAGATCTCAGGCGGTTCGAGCCTGACCGGCGCCGAGAGCATTGAGGCCCTCAGGATCCTTATTGTCGACGACCTGGACACCAACCGCGAGCTTGTGCGCACCCTGCTGGAGGCGACGGGCCAGGAGGTGGAGGAGGCCCCGAGCGGATTCCAGGCGGTGTCGCTCGCCATGGGTCAGCCGTTCGACATCATCCTGATGGACCTCCAGATGCCGGGAATGGACGGCTTCGCGGCCTCCCGGGCGATCCGACAGCTTTCGCATCTGAACAACAGCACCCCCATCATCGCCTTATCCGCGAACGTGCTGGCCGAGCACATCGAGGAGGCGAAGCAGGCTGGAATGAACGACCATGTGAGCAAGCCGATCGTTCCCACCCGACTCTTCGCCGCCCTCAATCGCTGGGCGGGGGAACGTGTTCCGTCACCCGAAGGCGTTGTTTCGGATCTTCAGCGCGATTGACGCGAGGCGGGAGGCGCGAAGGCGGCTGGAGGGAAGCCGTCCCTCGGCCTTCGGTCAGGTGCGGATCTTCATCGCCCCGAGGTAATCGCGTTTGCCCAGCGGCGCGCCCTTCTGCCGGAGGATGTCGTAGGCGGTCGCCGCGTGGAAATGCAGGTTGGGCAGGGAGAAGGACATCAGGAAACCTTCAGCAGTGAAGGGGATCTGGGACTGTCCGAGCTTGAAGACCACGTCCCGTCCCTCAAGCGCATTGACCTCTTCCACAGAGAGCGCCTTCAGCCGCGCATGGGCGTCGGCGACAAGGGCCTGAAGCCCATCGTAGTCGAGATCCTGCGGCGCGGGCGGTCCGAAGACCCCGGCCCGGGCGCCCTCGATGGCGTTGATCGAGTGGTGGACCACAGAGAGAAGCTGGAAGCGGAAGGGGAACATGTCCGCCGCCAGCCGCGCCTCGACCACGTCGTCGGGATTGACGCCAGCCTCGGAGCACCAGGCGCGCGCCTTCCCGACGAAGGCCGAGACCGCCCCGACGGTCTGAAGCATTGAGCCGACGCTGACGTCATAGAGCGAGATCGCCATAGGTTCGTTCCCCTGATCCAGGCCGCCAAAGTGACGGAAGAGCCGCCTGCCGGCAAATCCGCCAAGGGCGCCAAAAAGCTTTTCTTCATGGTTCGCGGGCAAGTTGTCCAGACCGGACCCTGCCTTCCGGTAGGTGAGACGCTGGACGCAAGGGCGATGCAACTGGAGATCCAGGAACCGGGAAATCGCATGAAGGGCGATCTCAGGCGCCTACGGGTCTGGAGGTTCCTGTCCAGCGGGGCGTTGCAGGACTCCGTCGCAGGGACAGCGATCGCCATTGCATCGGTCCCCTTCGTGGGTCTCCAGTCCGCCGCCCTCTGGCTGGCCTTCATCCTGACCACCGCCCTATCAGAGAGCCTGATCCGCCTCGGCGGCGGGCAAGGGCGCGCAGAACTTGCGGATCTCGCCATGCTGATCCGGACCATAGCCGGAGCCGGCATGGGCCTCGTCCTGATCTCCGAGCCGGACCCCGACGCCGCGATTGCGGGTCTCGCGGTTTGGGGCACCATGGTGTTCAGGTCTATC
Organism: Phenylobacterium sp.; assembly: GCA_020402585.1. Lineage (GTDB taxonomy): Bacteria > Pseudomonadota > Alphaproteobacteria > Caulobacterales > Caulobacteraceae > Phenylobacterium. The sequence goes on from JADBZH010000128.1 coordinate 11,423, forward strand.
GTCGTCGATTACCGAAAACCCCGACAGCTTTGGTATCGGCTCGGACCGCCGATGGCCGCCGGAGTCTTCCGGCAGATCAGTATTGCATTCGAACACTGGCGAGCTGGCGCTTACGGTCTGGTGGCCGCCGACCTGTCGATCCTCGCTCTTCTCATGGCCGTCTCCACGGTGGTCTTCATGACGTTGAAGGAGCGACGGCAGACCTTCGATCGCGTCCTTTGGGAGGGGATCGCCAAGACACGCCAGCTCGAGGATGCCCAGAGGGTCGCGGATCTCGCTGAACACCTTGCGGGTTCAGGGCATTTCAGGATCGACCAGCGGACCCTCGAAGTCCGCCGATCCGTCGGGCTGATGGAGCTCTACGAGATCGATCCCGCTAGTAGCGGAGCCCCCTTCAGCGAGCTGATCAAGATGTATGAACTGTCTGACCAGGCCCGGATCCGGGACATGCTCTCAGAGGTTGTCCAGACTCGCCGGCCGGTCAGGTGGGAGGGGCGCTGCAAGCTGAGCGACGGCAGGGTCAAGTACGTCCTCACCCAGTGCAATCCCGAACTCGATGAGGCCGGCGAGGTCACTGGGATTATCGGCGTGTCGATGGACATGACCGAGGCCCGTCGGCGGGAGACCGCCCTTTCGGAGAGCGAAGCCCGCCTGCGGCTGCTGGCTGACAACATCTCGGACATTGTCATCTGGGTCAGTGCGGGCGGACGCATACTCTATGCATCGCCGTCGGCCCAGATGCTGGGCTTCACGCCGGACTCCATGGTCCATCGTCCCCTGGTCGATTTCATCCATCCCGAGGACCGCCGACCGGCGACCGACCTTCTCAATCGGGTCTTCGAGGAAGACAGCCCGGACGCGAAGCTGACCGGCGAGTTCCGGTTCCTGATCCGGCGCAGGCTTGACGAACCGGTCTGGCTGGAGGGCTACGCCAACGCCATTCGCGATCCGGAAGGACGTCCTCGCTCCGCCGTCATCAACTTCCGGGACGTGACCGAACGCCGAACGCTTGAGGAAGACCTCCGGCTGGCCAAGACACACGCGGAAGCGGCCGCGCGGGCGAAGAGCGAGTTCCTGGCCAATATGAGCCACGAGGTCCGCACCCCCCTGACCGGGGTGATCGGCTTCTCGTCCCTGCTCTCCCGGGCGCCCGGCCTGCCTCCGGTCGCCGAGGGCTACGTCCGCAAGGTCATCACCAGCGGCGAGGCGCTGCTGGCCGTGGTGAACGACATCCTCGATTTCTCCAAGCTCGAGGCCGGACAGGTGGATCTGGAGCTCGGCCCCTTCCATCTTCGGGACTTTCTCACGGAGGTCGTCGACCTGTTTGCGGTTCAGGCGGAGGCGAAGGGACTTCAGTTGGACCTGCAGATCCTGGGCGAGATGCCCGAGTATCTCATCGCCGACCGTTCACGCCTCCGGCAGGTGCTGGTGAACCTGCTGAGCAACGCCCTCAAGTTCACCGAGGACGGCTCGATCCAAGTCCAGGCCCGATACGACTGGAACAGGCCCGCCCTTGAGATCGCGGTGGCCGACACCGGCGTAGGGATTTCCGAAGACCTTATCGAAAAGCTCTTCCAGAGATTCACCCAGGCGGATGGGTCGATCAGCCGCAGGTACGGTGGCAGCGGCCTTGGGCTCTCCATCTCCCGCCAGTTGACTGAGCTGATGGGGGGTTCAATCTCGGCGCGTTCCGCCCAAGGGGTGGGATCGACCTTCACCTTCGACCTGCTCGCCCCACCAGCTGAAAGCGTGCCCGTCGCGTCTCCGCCCGAGGCCTTGGAGGAAGCCGACGAAAGCCTCCGCATACTTGTCGTCGACGATGTAGACGCCAACCGGGAGATCGTTCGCGCCCTCCTGGAAGCGGTGGGCCAGCAGGTGGAGGAGGCCTCTGACGGACAGCAGGCGGTGTCCCTGGCTGTGCGCCAGACCTTCGACCTCATCCTGATGGATCTCCAGATGCCGGGCATGGACGGCTTTGCGACAACGCGCGCGATCCGGCAACTCTCGCCCGAGAACAGCACCACGCCCATCGTGGCCTTGTCCGCCAATGTGCTGCCCGAGCATGTGATGGAGGCCGAACGGGCGGGGATGAACGACCATATCGGCAAACCGATCATTCCCGCGCGGCTGATCGCCATGATCAACCGCTGGGCGGGGGTCCGGGTCCAGCCGGACGAAGTCGTGGCGCAACACTGACTCTGCGCCGGGTTCTCCGGGGTCCTGACCCGGTCTAGGGTGGGGGCCGGGAGGAGAAGACCATGATCCGACGACGCGATCTTCTGGCCGCCGCGGCGGCGACCGCAGCCGGGCCCGCCGTCGCCGCCGGCGCGACCGGGGTGGTGAAGGTCAGGCTGTCCACCCGGCTGGGAGACATGCTTCTGGAACTGAGGGGTGACAAAGCCCCGGCGACCACCGCGAACTTCCTGCGCTATGTCGACGAAAGACGCATGGATAAGGGGGTCTTCTACCGCCGCTCCCTGCCGCCCGGAGCGGAGGCGTTTGACTACGGCGTCATCCAGGGCGGCCTGCAGAACAACCCCGCATGGATCCTGCCGCCCGTTCGACATGAGCCGACCAGCCGCACGGGCCTGAAGCATACCGACGGCGCCATCTCCATGGGTCGGCGGGCGCCCGGTACGGCCACGTCGGACTTCTTCATCTGCGCCGGAGAGCAGGCCTATCTCGACGCTGATCCCGCCGCCAAGGGAGATAACCTGGGGTTCGCCTGCTTCGGCTATGTGATCGAGGGGATGGACATTGTGCACAAGATCCTCGCACAGCCCGTCTCGCCCACGGCGGGGGTCGGCGCCATGAAGGGCGAGATGCTTCGCAATCCGCTGCCCATCACCGCCCGAAGGGCCTGACGCTCAGCCGCCTTGTCCCGGAAAAGCGGACAGAAGCTGGGCCAATCCAGGTTCGTCGACCAGGGAGGCAGCCTCGGCCGCCGATACCCATCGGCGCTCACGCTGGTGCGCCTCAGGCCAGTCGTCTTGCTCCTGGAGAACCTGCAGGGGGTAGACCTCCACCCGGACAGGTTGCAGCTGTCCGCCCGACAGGCGCTTTTCATAGTCGAAGGACCCGATCTTTCGGGCGCCGGCCCGGCCTTCCACCCCGGCCTCCTCCCAGGCCTCGTGGGCGGCGGCCTGGTGCGGCTTCAGCCCCTTGATGGGCCATCCCTTCGGAATGACCCATCGGCGGGTCTCGCGGGAAGTGATGAGCAGGATCTCGACCGGCCCACCCCCGGGGCGTCGCCAGGCCAGGACGGCGTACTGGGTCAGGCGCTGGACCCTTGAAGCCCCAGGAGAGCGACGACTCCGACCCTGACTGGACATGCCTGAATTCACTCTGGTTCGGGACGGCGGCGCATCACAGCGGACTCCCTCACAGTCGGGGGTCTGGCGCAAGGGCCGCCTTGTGCCAAAGGATGACAGGCCTTGCCCAGCGGCCGGGCTTGTGACACCTCGCCGTCACAGCCCTGCGAGAACCCGATGACCGATCCCCAGCCCGCCTCCGTCTACGACCTGGCCCACGAGGACCAGGCGGAGAACCTCGCCACCTTCGCCATTCTGGTCGACAATGAACCGGGCGTCCTGCACCGGCTCGTCGGTCTGTTCGCCGCGCGGGGCTACAACATCGAGAGCCTGACGGTGGCCGAGACCGACCGGAACGCCCACACGAGCCGGGTCACCATCGTGACCCGGGGCGCACCGCAGGTCCTGACGCAGATCGAGGCCCAACTGCAGAAGATGGTGGCCACCCGGCACGTCCAGGACGTGACCCGGGACCCCAACGGCCTGGAGCGGGAACTGGCCCTCGTAAAGGTCAAGGGCGTGGGCGCGGATCGCGTCGAGGCGTTGCGGATCAGTGAGATCTTCCGCGCCCGGGTCCTCGACACCGCCATCGACAGCTTCATCTTCGAGGTCACCGGGGCCTCGTCCAAGATCGACAAGTTCATCGACCTGATGCGACCCCTCGGCCTCGTGGAATTGGCCCGGACGGGGGTGTTGTCGATCACCCGCGGCGCGGTGACCATCTGAAGCGCGGATACGGCCCGGACCTTCCGGCCCGGGCCGTCGTCACGTCTTCTGGCCGAGGATCAGGACAGCAGGCGGATCCTGTAGAAGGCCGCGCCGATCACCGCGCCCACGGCGGGCGCTGCGAAGAACAGCCAGAGCTGGGACAGGGCCTGTCCACCGGCGAGGACAGCGGGGCCGAAGCTCCGCGCCGGATTGACCGAGACTCCGGTGACCTGAATGCCGACGATGTGGATGATCACCAGGGTCACACCGATCGCCAGGCCCGCAAAGCCCGCAGGCGCCTTCTCCGAGGTCGCCCCGAGGATGACGATGACGAACAGCGCCGTCATGACGACTTCGAAGACCAGGGCGGACTGCAGGCTGTACTCGCCGAGGTAACCCGGGCCCCAACCATTCTGGCCAAGGCTGGCGGTTGAGCCGGCGATCACCGCCAGCAGGGCGGCTCCGGCGAGGGCCCCGGCGAACTGGGCGACCCAGTAGACCAGCATGTCCTTGAGAGACATGCGTCCGGCGATGAAGGCGGCGAGGCTGACGGCGGGGTTCACATGGCAGCCCGAGATCGAGCCGATACCGTAAGCCATGGCGATGATGGCGCCGCCAAAGGCGATCGAGATCCCGAGTTGCCCGATGTTATCCATCCCGCCCAAGACGGCCGCGCCACAGCCGAAGAGCACAAGCGTAAGCGTACCAATGAATTCAGCGATGAGTTTTGACATTTCACCCTCCCTAGATCTTCACAAGCTGGCGGAAAACCGGGAGTCGGTGAACCTTGAATTCCACAAGTCACGGAAGCTTGTGGAAATGGTCCCTCCCCGGGGGATTGAGGCACAGGGAGAGGGGACCTATATCTCTCGTGTCCGGTTCGCCGGACTATGGGGATAAACGCGCACGAAATAAGCGGACTGGACCCGGGTGCGATTCCCGGCGGCTCCACCAAAACCTTTCCCCCGCTCCGGCGGGGCGGTGCGGGGCCGATCAGCATCGACAGACGTGTAAAGGTGTTGCTTTCTCCCGGCCTGGCCCACCGTTTCGGGCTTTAAACTAAATGCGAACGATAACTTCGCTGAAGAGGTTCGTCTGGCCGCGTAAGCGACCCGACGGATTTCGACCTGAAGCCCTGGCGTCTTAGCAGCGTCAGGCGGGGCCGGGAGGGGGCCTGGCAACAGAACCCCTCCACCTTCTCCGCTTCCGCCGTCTTGACCAACCTGCCGGGGGCGTCGCCCCGGCCATGGAAACTTGCGTGACGCCGCCGGGGCGTTAGTTTGCCCTCTCAGCCGATCCCGACAGGACCCCAATGGCCAAGGAACCACCCGCCCAGGACCTCATGAACTATGAGGCCATGGCCCAGGAAGCCCTGAGGGGCGTTGTCCGGGCCGCCCTTCGGCGTGCGAACGCTCCGGGGGGCCTGCCCGGAGCCCATCACTTCTATCTGACGTTCAAGACGGGCGCCGCAGGTGTCGAGGGACCAGAGGAACTCCTGTCCCGGTACCCGGACGAAATGACCATCGTCCTGCAGCACCAGTTCTGGGACCTGGAGATCGGGGACGAAGCCTTCGGCGTGACGCTGAAGTTTGGCGGGCGCCCGCAGTCGCTCCGGGTGCCCTACGCCGCACTGACCCGCTTCTACGATCCCAGCGTCCAGTTCCTGCTGCAGTTTGACGCCGAGGACTCCCCCGCATCATCGGGCGTATCCGACCTCCGGAGCCCGGCGGCGGCGGCGGCGACGGTGGAAAGCTCGGATCCAGAGGCGCCGAACGTCGTATCCCTTGATCATTTCCGGAAGAAGTGAGCCCCGCCGTGTCCGACAAAGCTCCGGAGACCGTCTCCGCCGAACCCCAGGAACCCCTGACCGACGAGGCGATCCTCGCCCGGTTTCACAGGACGAAGAACCAGCCGACCGGCTCGCAGACCCTGGGCTTCCGGATTACCGGCGTGAGCCAGGTCGAGAAGTCCGTCGAGGTCGCCTTCGAGGCGCGGGCGGAGCTGCTGCTGAACCCCATGAAGCAGATTCAAGGCGGCTATCTCTGCGCCATGCTGGACGAATGCATGTCCGTCGCCTGCATGGTCGCCTCGGGCATGACGCATGTCGCTCCGACGGCCGAGATGAAGACCTCCTTCTTCCGGCCAGCACAGCCC
>JADBZH010000129.1 GCA_020402585.1 Phenylobacterium sp.
ACATCATCGCCGACCTCGACCAGGCCATTGCGGCGGCCCTGGCCTGACCGACGGCTTCCTCAGGCGGCGAGCATCAGCCTCGCCGCCTGGACCAGGTAGACGACGCCGATCCCGGTGACGATCCAGCGCGTCCAGCGACGGAACCCCGCTTCGCTCATCCGGTCCAGCAGGCGCGCGCCAACCGCCGTTCCGGCGAAGGAGAGAGGCAGGGCGAGGGCCAGGAGCCATACCGGAGGCATGCCCTGCCCGCCCAGCTGGAGGAGTGCGACCCCATAGACAACCGTCTTGGCGAGGTGGGCGAGAACCTGCGTCGCCGCCTTGGTCGCAACCACCGCGTGGCGCGTCATTCCGGTCCGGACGAAGAAGATGTCCAGCAGGGGTCCGGCCACGCCTGCCGTCAGGTTGAGCCCTGTGACGGAGATGCCCGCGAGCACGGCGTGCATCGGCCGTTCCGCGTCCAACCTCAGCCGGTCCCCCGGAAGCCAGGTCAGAAGCGGGGTCAGGCCGAGGAAAAGGAAGAGAAGCGGACGGGACGGAGAAAAGGCGAGCAGGAGGACAACAGCTGCCGCCGCCAAGGATCCCAGGCCATACCAACCGATCACCGCCCAGCGGATATGGCCTCGCTGGATCAGGGCGCGCCAGCCGTTGGCCGCGAGCTGCAGGACGCCATGGGTCACGAAGGCGGCCTGCACCGGCAGGATGAGGGCGAGAACGCCCATCAGGACCAGTCCGCCAGCCATGCCGAACACGCCCGAAAGCAGGGAGGTGGCGAAGGCGGCCGCCAGCAGGACAAACCCTGCGACGAGGCTCATTGCGGCGTTCCTTTCGCTGGGCCGGAACCAATCATCCGAACTCGATCAACACCTCGTCGGCGGCGACGGAAGCCCCTGCCGCCACCAGGACAGCCTTGACCACCCCGTCCCGCTCCGCCCGGATGATGTTCTGCATCTTCATCGCCTCGATGATAGCCACCTGTTCCCCCGAGCGCACGGACTGGCCGGCCTCGACATCCAGGGTGACCACGAGACCGGGCATGGGCGAGATGACCAGCTTGGCGGTGTCCGCCGCCTTCTTGGGCGGCAGCATGTCATGGAGCTGGGCTGACCGCGGCGACAGGACGAGGATCCGGCAGGTCGCCGCCCGGTGACGGATCAGATAGCCCTCGGCGATCGGCTGCACGGCGCAGGCGAAGTCCCGGCCGTCCAACACGCCGCGGAAGACGGGCAGTCCCGGACGCCAGTCGGCCTGGTCCAGCAGGAGAGCCCGGCCCTCCTCGAGCAGGTCGATCTTCAGCCCTTCCTCCGAGGTCTCCAGGAGGACGGGGCGGTGCTCGCCGGCGCCAATCACGATCCAGTCGTCGCGCAGCCGCCCACCCGCCGCCCGCCCGGCGATCACCCGGTGCATGGCGCAGGCCACGGCGGTCATCAGGTCTTTCTGGAACGCTTCCGGGGCGGTTCCCTGGAAGCCCTCCGGAAACTCGTCCTTGATGTAGGAGGTGGAGAGGCGCCCGGACCGGAAACGCTCCTGGTCCATCACAGCGGCCAGGAAGGGAATGTTCTGTCCCAAGCCCTCGATGTGGAAGTTCTCCAGGGCCTGGCCCATGGCGTCGATGGCCGTGATCCGGTCCGGTCCCCAGGTCGAGAGCTTGGAGATCATGGGGTCGTAGTACATCGAGATCTCATCGCCCTCGCGCACGCCGGCATCGTTCCGGATCAGGACGCCGCCCTCGGCCTCCCCCTCCGCAGGGGGGCTGTAGCGGACCAGCCGACCGATGGAGGGCAGGAAACCGCGGTAGGGGTCCTCGGCATAGATCCGGCTTTCCATGGCCCAGCCGTTGATCGAGAGGTCCTCCTGGCGGAAGGCCAGCTTCTCTCCCCGGGCGGACCGGATCATCTGCTCGACCAGGTCCACTCCGGTGATGAGCTCGGTGACGGGATGTTCCACCTGCAGGCGGGTGTTCATCTCCAGGAAGAAGAAGCTGCGGTCCTGGCCGGCGACGAACTCCACGGTGCCCGCGCTGTCGTAGTTGACCGCCTTGGCCAGGGCCACCGCCTGAGCGCCCATGGCGGCGCGGGTCGCCTCGTCGAGGAGCGGTGACGGCGCCTCTTCGATCACCTTCTGGTTGCGGCGCTGGATCGAGCACTCGCGCTCGAACAGGTGAACCACGTTGCCATGCTTGTCGCCGAGGACCTGGATCTCGATGTGCCGGGGGCTCTCGATGAACTTCTCGATGAAGATCCGGTCGTCTCCGAAGCTCGCCTTGGCCTCGGCCCGGACGGCGGGGAACCCTTCCTCAACGTCCTGGCGGTTCCAGGCGACCCGGATACCCTTGCCGCCGCCGCCAGCGGAAGCCTTGATCATCACCGGATAGCCGATGTCCTCTGCGATGCGGATGGCGTGGGCGGTGTCGTCGATCTCACCCACATGGCCCGGCACGACCGAGACGTTGGCGCGGGCGGCGAACTTCTTCGATTCGATCTTGTCTCCCATGGCCTCGATGGCGTGGGGATTGGGGCCGATGAAGACGATCCCCTCGTCGGCGAGGCGCTTGGCGAAGCCCGCGTTCTCGGACAGGAAACCGAAGCCCGGGTGAACCGCCTCGGCGCCGGTCGTCCGGCAGGCCTCGACGATCTTGTCGGCCACCAGATAGCTGGCGGACGCGGGCGCCGGGCCGATGAAGACGCTTTCGTCCGCCATCTCGACGGCCATCGAATCCGCATCCGCCTCGGAATAGACCACTACGGTGGCGATCCCCAGTCGACGGCAGGTCTTGATGATCCGCACGGCGATCTCGCCGCGGTTGGCAATGAGGATCTTCCTGAACATCCAGCGCCCCTTGAACAGTACCGGGGATTCGGCGCATCGGGTGCTTCCACCCGGGACATCCGCCCCCTAGATTGCAGGCATGGACAAGCCCGCGATCTCTCCGTCTTCCTTCGACCTCACGCCACCCGACGCTGCGGAACGCAAGCGTCTTGAGTCCGGTCTGACGACCGAGGAGGCCGAGGTCCTGCTCCGACACGGCACGGAAGCGCCGTTCTGCGGAGGCCTTCTAAACAACAAGGCCGACGGGGTCTATTGCTGCCGGCTCTGCGGGCTGCCCCTGTTCCAGGCCGGGACCAAGTTCGAGAGCGGCACCGGCTGGCCCAGCTTCTGGGCGCCGATCCACCCGGCGCACGTGATCGGGGTGCGCGACACCAGCTACGGCATGCTCAGGATCGAGACCCGATGCGCCCGGTGCGACAGCCACCAGGGACACGTCTTCCCGGATGGCCCTCCCCCGACGCGGCTGCGCTACTGCATCAACTCGGTTTCGCTGGAGTTCACGCCAGCCGACCAAGCGCTGCGCGACCCGCTTCAGCGGGGGGACGACATGGCGACCCTCGAGTCCTGAGGGACCCCGCCGTTACTTCTTTGTGCGCCGGCGGCGGGCGATGGCGCCTTTCTGGGCCTGGACTTCCTCGTCATCACTCATGATGTGGTCCAGAAGCTGGAAGAGAAAGGCCGTGGACCAGCCGATCAGCAGCATGCCGTTCACCCCCTCCAGCACGCCGACCAGCCGCCATTCCGCCGGCAACAAGCCCGCAGCCTCCCCGATGGTGGAGTAGGAGCTGGTCGAGATGAAGAGGGCCTCCTCCAGGGAGTCAGTCAGTCCCATGGCCCTGTAGGTCAGGGCGTAGAGCCAGATCTCCGCCCCGTGCACCACGAACAGGCCGAGGACCACGCCCATGGGAACGATCACCCGGTCCAGGTGCACGAACAGGAGAAGGCGCTCCAGGTGAAGACGCACCAGCCGCCGAAGTATGCCCAGGCCGATCAGGTGCATGACCACCGTCGCCGACACCAGCACTGTGGAGAGCATCAGCTGGGCGGCGAGATTGTGCACTCAGGACCTCATGGAGCCTGCGCCCGAAGGCGGATCAGAGGGGGATGTTGTCGTGCTTCTTCCAGGGATTGGACAGCACCTTGCCCTTCAGGTTGCGCAGGGACCGGGCGATGCGACGCCGCGTCGAGTGGGGCGAGATCACGTCGTCTATGTAACCGCGCGAGGCCGCCACGAAGGGATTGGCGAAGCGCGCCTTGTACTCGGCCTCCCGGGCGGCGATCGCCTCGGTGTCGCCGATCTCGGAGCGGAAGATGATCTCCACCGCGCCCTTCGATCCCATGACGGCGATCTCCGCGGAGGGCCAGGCGTAGTTGACGTCGCCGCGGATATGCTTGGAGCTCATCACGTCATAGGCCCCACCGTAGGCCTTGCGGGTGATCAGGGTCACCTTGGGTACGGTGGCCTCGGCGAAGGCGAACAGCAACTTGGCGCCGTGCCGGATCAGGCCGCCCTGCTCCTGCTTTGTCCCCGGCATGAAGCCGGGCACGTCGACGAGGGTCACGAGGGGAATGTCGAAGGCGTCGCAGAAGCGGACGAACCGCGCGGCCTTGCGGGAGGAGTCGATATCCAGCACACCCGCCAAAACCTGGGGCTGGTTCGCGACGATGCCAATGGTCGAACCCTCCATCCGGGCAAAACCGCAGATGATGTTCTTGGCGTAGTCCGGCGAAATTTCGAAGAAATCCGCCTCATCTACAACCTTCAGGATGAGCTCCTTCATGTCGTAGGGCTTGTTCGGATTGGCCGGGACGAGGGTGTCGAGGGAAGGCTCGATCCGCTCGGCGTCATCGTAGCACTCCCGGACCGGAGGCTTCTCGCGGTTCGACAGCGGCAGGAAGTCGACGAGGCGACGCACCTGGGTCAGGGCCTCGAGGTCGTTCTCGAAGGCGCCGTCCGCGACGCCGGACTTCAGGGCGTGGACCCGGTACCCGCCCAGTTCCTCGTGGGTCACCTCTTCATGGGTCACGGTGCGCACCACATCCGGCCCGGTGACGTACATGTAGCTCGTGTCCTTCACCATGAAGATGAAGTCGGTGATGGCCGGCGAATAGACATCGCCGCCGGCGCAGGGGCCCATGATGACGCTGATCTGCGGGATCACGCCCGAGGCGAGGGTGTTCTGGAGGAAGATGTCCGCATAGCCGGCGAGGCCGTCGACGCCTTCCTGAATGCGGGCGCCGCCCGCGTCGAAGAGGCCGATGATGGGCGCGCCGACCTTCAGGGCCTGTTCCTGCACCTTGACGATCTTGCGGGCGTGGGCGTTCGACAGCGAGCCGCCGAAGACGGTGAAATCCTTGGAGAAGACGAAGACCACCCGGCCGTTGATGGTGCCCCAGCCCGTGACGACCCCATCGCCGGCGATCTTCTGCTCGGCCATGCCGAAGTCCACGGCCCGGTGTTCGACGAACATGTCGAACTCCTCAAAGGAGCCTTCGTCCAGCAGCAGGTCGAGGCGCTCCCGCGCTGTCAGCTTGCCCTTGGCATGCTGTGCGTCGATGCGGCGACCGCCACCACCGGCCCGCGCTTCCGAGCGTCGCCGCTCGAGCTCCTCAAGGATTTCCTTCACCGCAGAACCCCGTGACGCATTGACGACAGGCGCAAAGCCCTAGTCGGAGCAGAGCCGGGGCGCAAGGTCACGCCGGGGAAACCGGATCCGCCTCCAGCCCACGGAACCAGGCCTCCAGCATCCGGGCTTCCGCCTGCAGGCGGGCCGTCCGCTCGGCGGCCTCCTCGTCGATCCCCCATTGGGATTCCTGCCAGGCCTCATCGAGCCGGGAGATGGCGTAGGCCTCCTCTCCGCTGAACCAGCCGCGCCAGAGCCCCAGGGTCAGGACCGCGGAGCCGAACAGGGGAACGCCGAAGGCCAGGCCGGAGAGGGTGAAGTCGTCCGCAGACAGGGCGTGCCGCCGGACCGCCTCCAGGGCGTGATCCGGCTGGTCCCGGTGCAGGATGCCCCGGGAGGGCTCCAGGGCCACCCCAAGCTCGGACCGGGCCCGATCAAGGACAGGGCTCCACTCGGTCATCTGCCGGGCGCGCAGGCCTTCGGGGACCTCAGCCGGATAGCAGAGCAGGTCGTTGCCGGCGTAGCGGACGATCTGGTCGGCGACCGCCTCACGGGCGGTCGGGATCGCCTCAAGGGCGGTGAAGGCCAGGCGGGTGGCGTGCATGACGGCCAGGTCCACGTGCCGGATCTGGGCCTCCCACTCCCCTGCCGCCAGTTCAGCCAGGGCGCGGGTGGGCGCCACGAGGGCGGCGCCTCGGGAGGACCGCGGCGGGCGACCGTCCAGCAGGACCCGCCAGCCCCCCTCCCCGGCTTCGACGGAGACTGTCTCGTAGAAGCGGCGGGGCTTCTCGCCCGGCTCGATGAAGCCCTTCTGGACCATGGTCAGATCTCCCGGAGTCCGTGCTCAATGCCGCCGGAGGCGTGGCGAGGCAAGCCCGCCGTCAGCCGCCGCGCCGTCCGCCGCGACCCGACCGCCGGAAGGGATCGGGATCGGCCTCCGAGGCCTCGAAGCCGAAGCGGTTGAAGCCCGCCTTCATCTCCGGACTCAGAGGCGCCTCCAGGACCAGCAGACCTCCGGTGGGATGGGGCAGGCTCAGGCGGCGGGCATGGAGCTGAAGGCCCAGCCCGGCCGAGAGCCCGACCGACTCGGGGGTGTTGTACTTAGGGTCCCCAAGGATCGGATGCCCCATGGCCAGCATGTGGGCCCGCAGCTGGTGGGTCCGGCCGGTGTGGGGCCGCAGGGCCATCCAGGAAACCCGATCCCCCGCGCGGGAGATGAGGGTGAACTCGGTCTCGGCAGCTTCGGCCCGGGGATCCTTGGGCTCGGCGGGCACAACCAGTTCGCGGTCGCCCGCGCCCTTCTTCACGAGGGGTAGGCTGAGGATCCCGTCCTGCGGCCGAGGGTGACCGAGGACCAGGGCCCAGTAGAGATCGGAAGA
>JADBZH010000013.1 GCA_020402585.1 Phenylobacterium sp.
AACCCGCTTTCGCCCACCGGCGGCGTGGTCGGCCTGTGGGGCTCGCTCGCCCCGGACGGCGCCATCGTCAAGGTGGCGGGCATGGCCTCGCACCGATCTCACCGGGGTCCGGCCCGGGTGTTTGACGGCGAACAGGCCTGCTTCGAGGCGGTCGAGCGCGGCGACTATCAGGACGGCGATGTCCTGGTCATCCGCTATGAGGGCGCCCGGGGCGGGCCGGGCATGCGTGAGATGCTGTCGACGACCGCAGCCCTGACCGGGCAGGGGCGGGGCGACAAGGTGGCCCTTGTCACGGATGGCCGCTTCTCAGGCGCCACCCGCGGCCTGTGCATCGGCCATGTGGGACCCGAGGCGCAGATGGGCGGCCCGATCGGCCTGGTCCAGGACGGCGACATCATCTTCATCGATGCGGATGCAGGCGTCCTGGACCTGGAGGTGGATCCGGCGGAGCTGGAGCGTCGCCGGCAGGCCTGGAAGCCGCGGGTCACCGACTACGGCTCGGGCGCCCTCTGGAAGTACGCCCAGATTGTCGGCCCGGCCCATCAGGGCGCCGTCACCCATCCCGGCATGGCCGGTGAGCGCCACGTCTACGCCGATATCTGACAGGGGCGGTCAGCCCAGGGCCGGAACGCCCGCGATCAGGGGGTGGCCCAGCAGGGTGGCGACAAAGGCGGCGAGGCCGACCACGGCGGGAAGGGCGAACTCGCCCGGCCGGAGGGTCTGCCGCCCCGACAGGATGGCGGCGAAGGGGACGAAGGAGGACTTGGCTTCGAATCCCGCCCAGGCCTCGCCATAGACCCGGCGGCGCTTGGCGTCGATGCTGGCCGCTCCGCCGATCGCCAGGACGCCCAGGGACCCGAAGAGGATCAGGGAGATGAGGTCGCCGTTCACCAGCAGGTGGCTGCCCGCCCACAGGCCCACACCCCAGAGGAAGGGATGGCGGGTGACGCGCAGGATCCCGCGCACCGGGTCCGTGTCCTCCAGGGCGCCGGTCTGGCCGACCGCGCCTGGATTGCGGGTCATCAAGCCGGGGACGATCAACAGGAAGGCGAGCAGCATGAGGACCAGCTGGATGTGGCGGGTCATGGGGGTCGGGCCCCACCAGATCGCGTGCGGGCCCTCTGAACGGGCGGCGCCGTAGGCCATCAGCATCCAGATCAGGATGACGACCGAGGCCAGGGAGAAGAGGCCCAGGTAGGCCCCCTCGCCAAGGCGCGTCACCAGGCGATCGCGCAGCGGCGTGCCGGAGACCCACAGGTGAATCAGGATGAAGGCCGCGGAGGCCAGGACGAGCTGAAGCATGGACCGAACCTTCCGAGGTGAGCCTCAGGTCAGGCTGGGATCATGTGCTTACACTGTCAAGCGAATGAGTTAGGTGAGGATCGGGCCGTCCTCGTCCCGGCGGGTCAGGGTGCGACCCATGGCGTCGAAGAGCAGGTTCATGGCCACCGGCTTCAGCACCACATCATCGGCGCCGGCGGCCATGCAGTCCTCCCGGATGGTCAGGCTGGTGTCCGCAGTCACCACGATGACGGGAACCTTCGCCTTCTCGTCGTGACGGGCGCGGATATGGCGGATGGCGGTCAGGCCGTCCATGCCGGGCATGCGAAGGTCCATAAGGACGAGGTCGTAATCCCCCTCGTCAATCATGCGCAGGCCTGTCTCAGCCTCAGGGGCCTCGGCCATCTTCACGCCGGCGACGTCCAGCATGTCCTTCAGGACACGCCGGTTCATCTCGTTGTCTTCAACGAACAAGACGTCCACGTTGTTAGCTTCCGTCGGCATGATGGGCGCAGGTTGGGCCATAAAGATTAACGCGCCATTTCGGTCGGGCGTGAAGATCAGGCCGCGGTCTCCAGGCCCTGCTTCAGGGCGGCGGCGAGGCCTCCGGCCGAGATCGGCTTGGCGATCACCTGGGTCGCTCCGGCCGCGATCAGGGCCTGCACCCCCTCATCCGAGGGCGAGGGCCAGGTCACCGCGAGGTGGAAGTCTCCGGCCCCGGCGAGCCGGGAAACGGCGGCCAGCCGACTGGGATCATCCGCGCCCAGAAGGGCGGCGTCGACCAGGGCGCAGATCACGCCGCCCGCAGACAGCCGGGCGACTGCCGCATCAAGGCTTCCCGCAATGTCCGCCGAAAGCCCAAGGGGCGCCGCCGCGGACTTCAGCACCGACTGGGTGAGGGGATTGGCCTCGATGATCAGGAAGACGTCGTTCCGCACCCCGTCGCCGGTGAAAGAGGCGTTGGCGAGGGTCGGGGGCCGTTCCAGCGGCAGGACCAGGGTGAAGACCGATCCGCGGCCCAGCTCGCTTTCGACGCCCAGGGTTCCGCCCATGGCCTCGGCCAGGTCCCGGCTGATGGACAGGCCCAGTCCCGTCCCGCCGAACCGGCGGGTCACACCGCCGTCGACCTGCCTGAAGGACTCGAAGATGTCCTGGACCCGGTCCGCAGGAATGCCGATGCCGGTGTCAGCGACCCGGATCACCAGGCGCTCGCCCGCCCCGAAGGGTTCGGCCGCCGCTGTCAGGCTGACCGACCCGGTCTCCGAGAACTTGATGGCGTTCGAGAGCAGGTTGAAGACGATCTGCCGGAGCCTTGGACCATCCTCGACGATACGCGTCGGGGCCTGGGCCCGGTCGATCTGCAGGATCAGCCCCTTCTCCTCCGCCCGGTCAGTCCAGAGGTGGATGGCGTCGTCCAGGAGCCCGCCCAGGTCGGTATCGCCCTTGGCGATGGTGAGGGTCCCGCTTTCGATCTTGGCGGCGTCAAGGATGTCGTTCACCAGGGCGCGCATGGTCTCGCCGGCGCCATGCATCAGCTTGACCCGGTCGCGGATCTCCGGGGAGACGCGATCGTCGGCCAGCAGCACCTGTGTGACTCCCAATATGCCGTTGAGCGGGGTGCGGATTTCATGGCTGGTGGTGGCCAGGAACTCGCTCTTGGCCTTGAGCGCCCGCTCCAGGGTCTCGTTGGCGGAGTTGAGCCGGTCATTCGCAGCCGCGATCGTGCGGCTGCTTCGCCGCAGGGACAGGAAGTTGTAACCGAGCAGGCCGACCAGAAGGACAGAGCCGCCCAGCAGGAGCAGGACGATCCGGTTGCGCGTCTGCGCGAGCTCGGTGTCCTTCTTGAGCTGCTCGGCCTGCAGCCGTGCAATCCTGAGGTCCTGGTTGGCGAAGTCGAACTGGGCGGCCATGAGGGCGGAGTTGGTGTTGACCATCAACTCCCGGGCCTCGTCGTCGAGCCGCTTGAAGGCCTGATGGTGCTTCAGGGCGAGATCATATCGCCCAACCCGGGCATAAACGTCAGCGGCGAGTTCGTGGAAGAACTTGAACTGAGGTCCGGTTTTTCCAATATCAACTCCGGAAAACAATCGATCAAATTGAATCGAGGAATCTGTGTACCTTCTCTCGTGCGCAAGTAATTGGGCATTCACGGCCTCGAGATAAACTCGCTCCCGATAAGCCCTCCCGCTTCTTGTTATCAGGAATCCTCTGTTTATTTGAGATCTTGCTTCATCGATATTTCCATCTAAAATCTCAACAGAAGCAAGATTTGTGATCGTTGATGCTTCAATATATTCCGGAAAACGCTCGGATTTTACTATTGAAAGCGCCTTCCGAAGATTGGAGGCTGACGATTTAATATCGCCCTGATTTCGTTTAAGAATGGCTATATTATTATAAAGCGCAAATAATGTGAAACTTTCGTCGATACCTATATTCAGGGCCTGATCATAGTAAGACTCTGACTTCTTGTAATCTCCTGCATTGGCATATATCGAGCCAAATACGATGTATGACTTTGACTGACCTTTTTTATCTCCGATTGCTTCAAATAGCCTTATACTATTCTGTATATCGACTGTTGCCGAAGTAAGGTCCCCCAAGATTCGCTTAATCCCTGCCCTAGTGAATATGAGCTCTGCGAGGATGGTTGAGCCGGGGGCATTCGCAGCGGCTTCGGTGATTGCGGGTTCAACGACAGCAAGCGCCTCACGGTTTCTGCCAAGGCGGCTGAGCGCCTGTGCCTTAAGCCACGCTGCCTCGATGAGTACAAGCCGGTCGGCGCTCGCTCTTGAATCCGCCTCTAGCACCCTCTCGACCAGGTCGAGCGCAAGTGCAGGATCGTTGACGATTACGTCTTTGGCGCGCGCCATTGAATCGCGAGCAGTCGCAAACTGCCCTGTCGTCGGCTGTGCTGACGCCAAAGCCGGGTTTGATATCGCTCCCAGCAAGAGCGCAGCGACAATCCCAATCAAGAGATTAGTGGTTCGATCACCAGCCATCACTCCCCTCCGCTCGGGCGAAGAGTGGCGGAAATCCCTTAAGCGCAGGCTAAGAGGTTGGCTTTAGAAGCCGACCTTCAGCCGGACACCCCCGAGGAAGACCTCGCTCCGGTCGATCTGAACGGGGTTGGCGTCTACCCGTCCGAAGAACGAGACCTCCGAGTGGCCGAGGGTCCGTCCGTACGCCACTTCGGCCGCCAGGGGTCGCTCCTGGGCGACGTCGAAGGTGCGGGTGACCACGCCCTTCTCGCCGGTGAGGCGATTGACCACCTCCACGCCGGTGAAGGCCATGCGCCCCTTCTCGACAAAGAGGGGCTGCAGGACGGAAAGCCGCGCCGTGTCGCCCTTGGCGAAGATGTCGCTCGCCGCCAGGGTGGCCTGCCAGGCCGAGGTCTTAAGGCCGTCGGCGTCGGTCTTCAGGAAGCCTTCGTCCGCGCGGGTCTGGCCCACCGAACCCGAGACGCTGAAGTTCAGTCCGCCGCCGAGGTCGGCGCTCAGACCAAGGGTCACGGAGTCAGTGGCGGCGCCGGCCCCCAGGTCGGCGGCTTCCAGGGACTGGACGCCCAGGAGGGCGGCCTCTTCCTGGAGCCGGACGTAGGATCCGCTGACCGTCACCCGGTCCATCACAGCGTAGCTGAGGCCAAGGGTGGCGGCATGGGCCGAATAGGTTTCCGCGGCGCTGCCCGGCTGGATGACAGCGGAGCCGGCGGACTCATCCCGGCGATCCCGCCGCTGGGTGGCGCCCGCGGTGAGGTCGAGCCGGTCCGTCAGGCGAGCCTGGTAGCCCAGGAAGGCGCCGCCAGAGGCGAAGCCGAGGAGGGGGCTGGCGCCGCCCATGGCCGGATCGAAGTCGGAAGCCGCCACCTGGCCGGGCACGGTCGCAAGATAGCGGGCGCCTTCCCCAAAGCCGAAGTCAGCGCTTCCAGCCTCGCCGGACAGGTGGAGGCGGGACTGGGTTTCCAGGCCGTCCGCGACGAACCCGGACCGGGTCTGGCGCGGCGCGATCGACAGGGTCAGGTCGGCGCCCCAGGGGTTGGCGACGGTGAAGGCGCCCGGTCCGAAGCCAAGACCCGACTGGGCGAACCCGCGGGACTGGGTCCTGGCCCAGCTGCTCAGCCTGGAGAGCAGGTAGCCCTGGAAGAATTCCGAAGACCCTGACCTGGTCGTGAAGGTCTCTCCGATCAGGCGGGAGGAGAGGGGAATGGCGAAGTCGCGTTCGACCGATCCGATCGTCTCGAAGGCGGAGTAGTACAGCCCCACCGACTGGATGCCCTTGAGGGACTCGGAGTCGAAGTCGTTCAGGACCTTCTTGACCGAATACTCGGTCATCTTGCCTGAATTGCTGACCGTGAACCACTTCAGGGCGCCGAAATCGAGGGGCGACTGGGCTGCGGTGATGTCGAGCAGCCCGACCCCATAGACCGCGTCCACGCCTGGTGCGCCCAGGTCACGGGAGGAGCGCAACAGGATCTCGGCAGTCTCGGCAGGCTTTCGGGCGAACCAGGGCCAGCGATCCTGGATCAGGGCCGCGGCGCCCGTGACCAGGGGAGCGGCGAAGGAGGTGCCAGTGGCCCGCTTCACGCCGCCCTTGTCATCCTCGACCAGGATCAGCTCGCCGGGGGCGACCAGGAAGCGATCCATAAGCCGGGCGCCCGGCTTGCAGACATTGCCTTCGGTCAGGCAGGCCGTCCCGGGACGGTTGGAGAAGTTCGAGATCTTGCCATCCAGGGTGACGGAGCCGACGACCAGGAGCTGGGGGTTGGTCGCGAAGTTCCAGGCCACGTTCGAGGTCTGGGTGACCCCCTGGTTGCCAGCCGCCATCACGACGAGGGTGTTCTTTGCGGACGCTGAGACGTCCGCCCTGGAGAAGACATCGTTCCAGCCCGCCGCCAGGACCGTGCCCGGCACGCCCAGCGACATGTTGATGACGCTCGCCCGGTTCGAGGCGAGCATCTTCACCCCGGCGGCGACGTCCTCCCAGCCGGCCGTGCCGGTCTCGTCGAAGGGGTTGAAGGCGATGACCGAGGAACGGGGCGAGATTCCCATCACGCCTGTCCCGTCATGGGCGCCCACCATCAGTCCGGCGACAGCCGCGCCATGCCCGTTGGTGAACTTCGAAGTTCCCCCGTAGCTGACCACGTTGTTCTTGACGATGGATCCGTTGAGGACGGTGAAGTCGAGGAGCCCGATCACCGTGTCCGCACCCGAGCCCTGGGTCTGGGTGAGTTGAGGGTTCCAGCGCGCCGTGCCCATCCAGTGGTCGACATGGTCCGCCCCGGAGTAGGCCATGAGCCCGTCATAGAGATCCATGAACAGCATGGACTGCTGGGTCTTGGTGAGGCTGGCCAGGCTGGCCGGATCTGTGGCGCTGATCCCATACTTGGCGAGGAGCGGAGTGATGAGGCCCGCCTCGAGCGACTTCCCCGTCCTCGCCTTGTAGGCGTCGCCAAAAAGGTCATCCGCCGACTTGGCGAACTTTCGGATGTCCTTGCTGATGTCTTCGTACTTTGAAGAAGACTTCTTGTCCTTCTGGGCCTTCGCCCAGTCCTCCATCATCTCTTCCCACTGTTCGCCGGATTTGGTCCAGAACTTGCCAACATCCTTGCTGTTCGACTTGCCCTTTGCGTTGACATGGCCCTTGGAGGTTCCCCAGAAGGAGCTGGATTCGGCAATAAGGGCGCTCTGGGTCTCGACATCCGATCCCGTGGAGAAGGGGTTGATCTCGCCCCAGAAGGGATTGATCTCGCCCCAGAAGGGATTGATCTCGCCCCAGAAGGGATTGATCTCGCCCCAGAAGG
>JADBZH010000130.1 GCA_020402585.1 Phenylobacterium sp.
ACCAGTACTTCCCGACGAAGGACGACCTGATCCGCGCCCTGATCCAGGCGGACCTCGCTGAGGAGCTCGACCTGGTGCGCTTGGTCAATGAGGCCGATACGCTGGCGGAGGGACTCGAGAGGACGATCCGTCTCAGCACCACCGGCCCCGAGAATCTGTCGAGCCTTAGCCTCCGCCTTGAGATCCTCGCGGAAGCCGCCCGGAACCCTCGGATTGCCGCGGAGGTCTGTGAGGCGGACGCGCAGATGACTGCAGCCGTGGCTGATATGATCGCCCGCCGACAGCAGGCCGGAGAGGTCAGCGCTGACATCAAACCTGGTCCGGCCGCGGAACTGATCCTGTCCCTGTTTGACGGCATGATCGGGCGTCTCGCGTTTGCCGACAGCGATCCCGAAGCGCTTGCACGCGCCGCAACCCACCTCATCCTCGCCGGCCTCGGCGTGACCCGTCACCCGGTCGATTAGAATGGCGGACCTCCTCTCATGCTTGTGGCTATTTATATGAGCAAGTCATCCCTTATCTTTTCCGCTGTCGCAATTCTGCTTGTACAAGCCTGCGCGCCCGCACCAGAACCGGCGACCAGGGAGATGGCGCGGACCGCACTCGTGGGACGGGTGGAGGAAGGCACGGGCACGACCGTCCTCGCCGTCGGCCAAGTCCGGTCGTCAAAGTTCGCGGTCGTGAGCTCGGAACAAGGCGGCCGGGTTCTTGAGCTGCTTTCGGACGTCGGCGCCCGGGTGACAGCCGGGCAGCCCCTGGCGCGTCTCGATCCGACACCGTCGCGCCTGCGAGCGCAGCAGGCTCTTGCAGAGCTCCAGCGCGCCCAAGCCATCGCCGACGAACGCGAGCGCAACGCTGGCCGCGTCCTCAGGATGCATGCTGACGGCGTCGCAACCCGCGCGGAACTCGAAGCCGCACAGGCTGAAGCCGGGGCGGCGGCGGCGGCCCACAAGATCGCGATAGCCGCGAGCATGCTGGCCAGCAGAGATGCCCGGGAAGCCGTGCTTCGGGCCCCAATCGATGGCGTCGTGGCGGCGCGATCAGCCACATTGGCCACGGTACTCTCCCCCGGCGCCCCCGCCTTTGAGATTGAAGGTGACGGGGAACGTCGAATCCACGCCGTCCTGCCTGCGAGGCAGGCCGACGGGTTGGCGCCGGGGACCCTCATCGCCTACGCCTATGGCGACCGCAGATGGACCGCTCGCCTGTCTGGCGTCAGCAGTCGCGACAACGGGGCGGGAGGGCGCGAAGCCGTCTTCCGGGTCATGACCGGGTCGCCAGCTCCTGGCGCCACCGTCGAACTCAGCTTTCCCGGCCGTCAGCCTGAACCGACACGGATTGTCCCGTTGGCGGCGGTCCTGACCGATCGCAGCGGGCGTCAATCCGTGAGGGGGGTCGGCCCGGGCAACACGCTCAAGGACATTCCGGTCAAACTGGTGACCCTCCATAGCGCCTCCGCGGAAGTGTCAGGACCTCTTTCGACCGGACAACTCGTGGTCGTCGCCGGCGCCGAGAATTTCGAGGCCGGCATGACCGTCCGGCCGCAACTCGCCCAGCGCTAACGCCAGGATACCCCCATGGCCCTCACGGCAATCGCGCTGCGACGCAGCCGCTTCACCCTCGCCGCCGCGATCGCACTGGTCCTGTCCGGCCTGGTTTCGCTGCTCGACTTTCCCTCTACGGAAGAACCCTTCATCCAGGTTCGGACCGCCACTGTCGAAGCCTACCTCCCCGGCGCGACCAGCGAGCGAACGGAGCAGCTGGTGGCGCGACCGCTTGAGGAGCGCCTGAGGGAAGTCCCCGAGATCAAGACGATCGATACGGTTGTCCGGCCCGGCGCCGGTTTCATCGTCATTACGCTTCGGGACGGAGTGCCCGGCCATCGCATGCCCGAGATCTGGCAACGGGTCCGGGTGAAGATGGAGGATGCGCGCGCCCACCTTCCGGAGGGGACCAGCCCGCTTGTGATCAACGACGAGTTCGCCCGCGTCTCGGTCCGCAGTCTCGCCCTGAGCGGGAAAGGTTACTCCGCAGGCCAGTTGCATGACTGGGCCCGCACCTTGCGGGAGCGCCTTCAGACTGTTGAAGGCGTGGAACGTATCTCCCTTCACGGCGTCCGCGAGGACAGGGTCTTTGTCGAATTGGATTCCCGCAGCCTTGCAGCCGCGGGGCTTTCCTTCGACGACGTCGCCAGACAGCTGGCTGACCGGAATGTCGTCGCGCCTGCCGGCGAGATTGATACCGGCCGGCGGGTCCTGGCCCTTGAGCCCACCGGCGATCTGCCGAACGTACGGGCACTCGCCAACACGCCGATCGCCCTGCGCGACGGCCGCGGGGTTCCGCTCAGCGCATTGGGCGAGGTGGCGCAGGGGCCCACAGATCCGCCGGTGACCGCAGCTGTCGTCAACGGCCAGCCAGCGGTTGTTCTGGGAATCTCCATGCAAAGCGGCCTCAACGTTCTCTCTCTCGCTGAGCGGCTCGAATCCCGGATCATGGAGGTTCGCCGGGAGATCCCGGCCGGGATGCAGATCACCTCGGTCACCGATCAATCAAAGGTCGTCCGCAAGGATCTCGTGAAAGTCGGCCAAACCTTCCTGGAGACGGTCGCCGTCGTGATGCTGGTGGTCGTGCTGTTTCTGGGCTGGCGTGCTGGCCTTGTCACCGGCGTGATCGTGCCGCTTACGGTCATGGGCTCACTCATCCTGATGCGCCTGCTCGGTATCGAACTGCACATGGTTTCGATCGCCGCCCTGATCATCTCCCTTGGCCTGTTCGTCGATAACGGCATCGTCATTGTCGAGGACTACCAACGCCGCCTGGGGCTTGGCCATGAGCCCGAACAGGCCGCTATCGAGGCCGGGCGCACCCTGGCGGCGCCCCTCCTGACCTCCAGCCTCGCCATCATCATCGCCTTTGCCCCCCTCGCCGTCGGGAACAGCGAGACGGCGGAGTACATGCGTAGCCTCGCGATCGTACTGGCCATCACCCTCATGCTTTCGCTGTTCCTGGCCCTGACGGTGACACCACTGTTGGCCCTAAGGTTTGCAGGGGGGCACGACTCCTCCAAGGACACGGCGGGCTGGCTGTCCAGAGTTCGGACTTGGTACACTGAAAGGGTGCGCCTGATCGTGGACAGGCCGCTCGCCGTGGCGGCGGCCATGGGGGCGTTGCTGATCGCCGCAGTTGGGCTGTTCGCCTTCATTCCCCCTCAGCTGCTCCCAACATCCCCGCGACCGCAGCTTCAGATTCCGATCGAACTGCCGCCGGGCGCGTCGACCCGCGCCACCCTCCGCATGGCGACTGAGCTCTCCAAGCTTCTCGCCGACAGGAAGCGTTTTCCGGAACTGGCGGACAACGTCGTCTACATCAATGATGGCGGCCCTCGGTTCATTCTCGGCCTCAGTCCGCCCCTCCCCGCGCCGCATCGCGCCTACGCCATCGTCAATCTCGATGAGCGAGCGGACGTTGAGGTGGTCCTGTCCCGGCTTCGGGAGCAGCTTCCAAGCCGGTTCCCTGAAGCTCGCATTGAGCCGAAGCGGTTCTCTCTCGGGGTTTCTGAGGCCGGCGCCGCGGTCTTTCGTCTCACTGGACCCGATCGCGCCGAGCTTGAGCGCGCCGCGAGCGAGCTGAAACGGGCTCTGGCCGCCATCCCGGACATCCAGGACGTGCGGGACGACGCCGAGGCCAGAATTGTCCGCCTGAAGGTCGAGGTTGACCAGTCCCGCGCAACGGCCGCGGGCGTGTCCTCCGCGGAGGTGGCGCGATCTCTGGAGGCGGTCACCTCTGGCATGCCGGTGACCGTTCTTCGCCAGGGCGATGTGCTTGTCCCAGTGATCCTGCGCGGCGCAGACAAGGATCGCACGCTCCCCGAACGGCTGGAGTCCCTGCCGGTTTTTGGCGAGACAGGCGCCGTCGCGCTTGGACAGATCGCCGCCATCCAGCTTGCGTCCCAGCCCAGCGTTCTGGTGCGACGGAATGGCAGTCCCGTCATTACGGTGAGCGCCCGACACCCTGAACTTGGGTCCCAGCAGATCGTTGACCGGGCGGGCAAAGCCATCGCGGCGCTAGATCTGCAGCCGGCGCACCGGCTCGAGCTCGGCGGCGAGATTGAGGAGAGCGAACTGGCGAATGAGGGGATCCTGCGATACTTCCCGGTCGCCTTGCTGGGGATGGCGGCCCTCTTCCTTTGGCAGTTCGGCTCGGTCCGAAGCACCATCATCATCATGGCGTCGATCCCGTTCGTCCTGATCGGGGCCTCGATCGGCCTGAAACTCACGGGACAGCCCTTTAGCTTCACCGCGACGCTCGGCCTGCTCGCCCTTGCCGGGATCATCGTCAACAATGCAGTCCTCCTGCTCGAGCGGATCCAGGAGGAGCGCCGGCTGGGCCTGCCCTTGAAGGAAGCCGTGGCGACCGCAAGCGCCGTGCGCCTTCGGCCTATCGTGATGACCAAGCTCACCTGCATCGTAGGCCTGATCCCCCTCTATCTGTTCGCAGGCGAGCTCTGGCGACCGATGGCGGCCACGATGATCGGCGGCCTCGCGCTCGGCACCCTCATTACCCTTGTCCTCATCCCGGCCCTCTACGCGCTGCTGTTCCGTGAACGGCAGGCGGCGGCGGTCGCCTGATCGAGACCAGAACAATGCTTCGTCTCTCATCTCTCCTGCTCGCGGTCCTGCTGGCCGGCTGCGCCAGTTCATCGGCCCTGGCGCCGCCCGCCCCTCTTTCACCCTCGCCAGCCTGGTCCACTTCGGGCGCCGTCGTCGTTGAGCGCCAGATGCAGCTCAGCTGGTGGCTTGCCCTTGAATCCCCAGAGCTCAACCAGTTGGTGGAGGAGGCGCTCCACGCTAATCATGACCTTGCGGAATCCCAGGCGAACCTGCGTGCGGCGCAGGCCCTGGCGGGGCAGGCCCGCGCGCGCTCCTGGCCCCAGGGCGATGTCTCGGCTCAATTCCAGCGCACCCGCGAGCCCGCGCTGGGGCAACCGCCGGCCCCTGAGTCTCCCGACCGGTTTCCAAGCCAGACCTTGGGCGCGCTTGCGGGTGATCTTTCGTGGGAGCTCGACCTCGCCGGGGGTCTGGCCGCGTCAGCCAGAGCGGCGGAAGCTGACGCTGAGGCCGCCCTTTGGCAACGTCGGGGGATGGAGGCCGCCGTAGCCGCTCAGGTCGTCAGGGCCTGGCTGGATCTTGGCCGGTCGACCGACCTCCTCAGACTGGCGGAACGCCGTAGCGCGGCGCTCGAGACCGCGGTTGCATTTCTTGAACGGCGACAGGCGCACGGAGCGGCCAGCGAAGCTGACGTGGCCGCCATGCGACGCCTTCGGGCGGACTCCATGGCCGAAGGACCTGCACTTCAGCAGGCCCGGAACAACGCTCTGAGGCGCCTGGCCGTCCTGACCGCGCAGGATCCTGTCGCTTTCGTCCAACGCGAGCCGACGCTTTCGGGCGCGGCGGAAACGCCCGAGAGCCTTTCGGCGCCGGATCCGGTCGCCATGCTTCGGCAGCGCCCCGATGTGCGGGCGGCCGAACGCCGGCTGCAAGCCAGTTATGAACGCGCTGGGGTCGCCCGGGCAGCGCTCTACCCCAGCGTCTCACTGGGCGCTGGCATGGGTCGCGTCGCCGACCCGGGGGATCTCCTTGAGCCAGGGGCGCTAAGGTTTGCAGTCGGCCCCTCCGTCAGCTGGGGTCTGTTCAACCTCAGACGCCTGAACGCTGAGATACGCTCCGCCGACGCCGGTCGCGACGCCGCCACCGCACAGTGGGCAAGAACTGTTCTGACCGCGCTCGAGGAAGCCGACGGCGCACTCGACGCCTGGCGCGCAGCCCGCGCGGCGGCCCGTGCGAGCCGGGTCGCAGCAGATGAAGCTGAGGTGGAGGCTTCTGCAACGCGCACGCGCGCTGGGGCGGGGGCTGCGACGGCGCTTGACCTGGCGCTTACAGAGGCCGCCCTCCTGTCAGCCCAGGTCGCCTCGACGACCGGAGATGCGGCGGAACGGATGGCCTGGGCAGAGGCTCACCTTGCACTCGGGGCCGGCTGGTCTCCTGAAGACGCCCCAGGCTCCCGATACCACCCGATGTCGCCCCTGCCATCTCAGGCCCAGCCCAGGGGTCTGACAGGGCCTCCCTCACCCCCCAGTGCAAGGGAGACTTCGCTGTGAAACCCTTCGGGCCCGAGCGAGGGCGCGTTCTGTTTGCCTACGCCCTGCTGATCGTCGAGGAGGTTGCGCTCCTGTTCATACCGGCGCTCATGGGGCTTACGGTGGACCGGCTGTTGGCCGGAGACCGATCGGGGCTCGTCTTCCTTGCAGGCGGGGTCATCGCCATCCTGACGTCAGGCGCATTGCGCAGGCTGTATGACACCCGCGTCTTTGCAGCGGCGGAGCGTCGCCTCGCGGAAGAGATCGCCTTGGGCCTGTCGCCGGCGGGGATCCGGGTGGCGCGTCTGCGTCAGGTCCATGAGCTCATCCAGACCTACGAGCGCAGCGTGCCGGAGGCCCTCTCCGCCCTGGTCGCCGGGGCCGGCTCCCTCGCCATCTCCGTCTGGTATGATTGGCGGGTCGGCGCTGCAGCTCTTGCCGTCGCGTTGATCCTGCTCGGCATGGACCGCATCTATGCCCGCCGGATGAACCGCCTGAATCGGGCGCTCAATGATCGCACCGACCAGGATCTGGATGTTCTTCGCTCCGAGGATGCCGAAAGGGTCCGCTCTCACCTGGAGGCCTGGCGCAGGCTCCGTGTAGCGCGCTCAGACTCCGAAATCGGCGTGTATGCGGTCAACTGGCTGTTCCTGCTGTTCATGATCCTGGGCGTCTTGGTGCTGATCGCCCAACCGGACGCCACCCCCGGAACCGTGTTCGCACAGATGTCCTATGTCCTGGCCTTTGCGGCGAGTTGGGAACGCCTGCCTGTCTTCACCGAACGTCTCGCTCAGGCTCGCGACGTGACCCGACGTCTGGCTTCCACCACCTCAGATCCATCGGACCCCTGAAAGAGCCTGGGTAGGGGCCGGAGATCGCTGAAGATCGGTCGCAGACAAGCAGAAAGGGCCGCGGAGTTTCCTCCGCGGCCCCTGTTGTGTCCCGGCTGGGCCGGGGGATGGGCGAGGATCTACTCGACGATCTTCGAGACCACCCCGGCGCCCACCGTCCGGCCACCCTCGCGGATGGCGAACCGAAGGCCCT
>JADBZH010000131.1 GCA_020402585.1 Phenylobacterium sp.
AATTGCTCCCCCAAGGGGGAGCTCCGACCGAAGGTCGGTGAGGGGGTCAACGGCGCTTCAGCTGACCCACTAGCCCGCCGGCCGGGCTGAGCGCCGGTCCAGGGACGCCAGGACGAACTCCGCCAGACGGTCCGCCGCCCGGGGGGCCCCGCCACGCGCCTTCAGGAGGGCGATCTCGGCGTCCTCTAGGGGCGGCAGGCCGTCGGCCTCGCCCAGCAGGACCAGGTCGTCGGGAACCATCTCCCGGGGCAGGACGGTCAGGCCCAGGCCGGCGCGCAGGGCGGCGTGCTGGCCCGCCAGGGAGGGGCTGGTGTAGGCCGCCCGCCAGGTGCGCCCCCGCGCCTCCAGGGCCGCCACCGCGCGGCGCCGGTAGACGCAAGGCGCCGGGGCGATCACCAGGGGCGCGGGCTCATCGGGCCGCAGCACCGCCCGGTCGGCCGCCACCCAGACGAGGGGCTCGCGCCAAACCCGCACCCCCAGGTCCGGCCCCAGGGGCTCGCGCTTGACCAGGGCCAGGTCCAGGGCCCCGGCCTGCAGCCGGTCCAGGAGGTTCAGGGTCAGGTCGCAGGTCACCGCCAGGGCCACCCGGGGATGGGCCCGGGCGAAGGCGCCCAATATGTCCGGCAGGTGGACGGTGGCGAAGTCCTCCGGCGCCCCCAGCCGCACCTCACCCTCTAGGTCCTCGCCCGTCAGCTCGGCGAGGATCTCGTCGTTCACCCTCAGCAGCCGCCGGGCCTTGGGCAGGAAGGCCTCCCCCGCCTCAGTCAGGCCGACCCGGCGCGGGTCGCGGGCCAGGAGCTTCACCCCCAGCCGCTCCTCCAGCCGCCGGACCTGCAGGCTGATCGCCGACTGGCTGCGCCCCAGCCGCTCCCCCGTGCGGGTGAAGCTGCGGGTGTCGGCGATGGTCACGAAGGTGCGGACCAGGTCGAGATCGAGATTGACGTCGCGTGACACGGCTTACTCCATGATGAGTTATTCATATCACAGGAATAGCGCCTTTCAACGCGCCAAGGGGTCCGGAGCGCCTTAGGAGGTCGCCCCGCGCACCGGACCGGGTGCGCCCGTTCCCGGAAGCCGACATGCCCGAAGCCCTGACCTCCGCCGCCGCCCTCGGCGCCCAGAACCTGCTCGCGCCGGCCATCCTCTTCTTTGTCCTCGGCCTGTTCGGGGGCTTTGCGAAGTCAGACCTGTCCCTGCCCGCCTCCACCAGCCGCACCCTCTCCCTCTTCCTGATGCTCTGCATCGGGTTCAAGGGCGGGGTCGAGGCCGCCAACGCCGGTCTCAGCGAGGGCTTCCTCCGGGCGGGGATGGCCGGCCTCATCCTGTCCCTGACCTGGCCGCTGGTGGCCTATCCGGTCCTGAGGCGGCTCGGCGGACTGGAGCGCGCCTCGGCGGCGGCCACGGCGGCGGCCTTCGGCTCGGTCTCTGTGGTCACCTATGCGGCGGGGACGGACTTCCTGTCCGCGCACGGCGTGGTGTTCAGCGGCTACATGACGGCGGTCCTCGCCATCATGGAGGCCCCGGCCATCCTCACCGCCCTCATCATCGCCAGGCGGGCGGCGGAAGGCTCCGGCGCCGGCCACGGCATGGGAAGCATATTGCGCGAGGTCTTCCTGGGCGGCCCGGCCCTCATGCTGGTGGGCAGCTTCCTGATCGGGCTGACGACGGGCGAGGCCGGCATGGCCCGCCTCGACATCTTCGTGAACCCCCTCTTCCAGGGCGCCCTCTGCCTCTTCCTGCTGGACATGGGCCTGGCCGCCGCCCGCAGCCTCACCGACGCCGGAAGGCCGCCCGCCCGGGTCCTGGCCCTGGGGATCGCCCTGCCCCTGGCGGGCGCCTGCGCCGGCTGGCTCGCCTCGCGCCTCGCCGGCCTCGCCCCCGGCGACAGCGCCCTCCTGATCCTGCTGGCCGCCTCGGCCTCCTACATCGCCGCCCCCGCCGCCATGCGCACCGCCCTGCCCGAGGCCCGGCCCGGCGTCTATCTGGGCCTCTCCCTCGGCGTGGCCTTCCCCTTCAACCTGATCCTCGGCCTGCCCCTCTACGCCCTGGCGGCGGGTGCGCTGTAGGGCTAGGGCTGGGCCAGGGATGGGTTTCAGACCTGAACTTGCGGCTGCGGGACTTTGGCTATCTTGTTGACGCAATCCCGGCGCAATAGGCGTATTAGACATCTTCCCATGGGATGAGGGCCCGCATGGACCAGTCCTACTTCGTCAAAGCCATCTGGGACCCGGAGGCCGCCGTCTGGATCTCCGAAACGGATATCCCCGGCCTCGTGATCGAAACCGAGACCCTGGCGGAGTTCGAAGCCGTGATGGTTGAACTGGCGCCGGAGATCCTGGCTGCAAACCAGCAAGCCGGCTCCGGGCGTGTCTCGGTCGATTTCTCCGCCCGGCGCGCCTTCGCCGTCGCCTGATCAGAAGGCCTTACCGATCCCCAGCTGCTTGAGCACCTCGTTGGCGGTGTGGCGGCTCTTTGACCTGGGAACGCTGACCGTTCGCCCATTGATGGGGCTGCGCCACTTCTCGTGGCTCCCCTTGCCACCCTCCACCTGCCAGCAGCCGTGCGCCCGCATGATCCTGACAAGGTCGGCATAGTAGGTCGGCATTGAGGCGAAGGGCTCCTCGAACGGGCCCTTCTGATTAGGAACGGATTGCGCCCATCCCAAGGCGGCGTTGCGTTTAGCCCCTGGCCGATCCGGCGTTTATCTGGGCCTCTCCCTCGGCGTGGCCTTCCCCTTCAACCTGATCCTGGGCCTGCCCCTCTACGCCCTGGCGGCGGGGGCGCTGTAGGGCCGAGGCCCTGTCCCGCTCAGAAGCCGAACTTCTCGAAGTAGGCCGCGTTGGCCGGCGGTAGGTCGATGGGATAGAGGGCCCCGCCGAGGCTCGCGAGGATTACGGTGGCAACGGCGACGCCCAAGGCGATCAGGGCCGGCGGCGCCCAGCCCGCCCGCTCGCCCCAGCCAAACCGCACGGCGGCGGCCAGGTGGGTGAAGACCGAGATCACGCCCAGGGCGTAATAGGGAAAGAAGCCGTACTTGAAGGGCGCCAGGTTCACGGTGGCGGCGGCCCAGTAGAAGTCCGTATCCATGCCGAAGACATGCCGCGTCGACAGGGCCGCGCTGGAGTGAATCAGAATGAAGGCGATGAGATAGCCGCCCGAGAGCAGCTGGGCCCAGCCCCAGAACCCCTTGTCCGCCTCGCCCCAGCGCCGGGCCAGCAGGCGGCTGCCGATGACAATCTGAGTCAGCAGGGCGGCGATCAGAACGGGCTCGACAAAGGGGTTGCGGTAGAGGCCCTGCGTCGCTCCCAGAACCTGCTTGTGCATCTGCGGCCCCGCCACCGCGGTCAGGTGGGTGGCCAGGTGCCCGAGGATGAAGACGGCCAGGCCGGCCGCCAGGATCCGATGGGCGCGCACGAGGGTGAGGGACGCGAACATGGCTCGACCTCGCTTTGGCGTTCGACGGCCTCCCGGCGTCGGGAGGCCGTCTCGCGGATCAGTTCCGCGCAGTATCCACCAGCTTGTTCTTGCTGATCCAGGGCATCATGGCGCGCAGGCGGGCGCCGACCTCCTCGATGCCGTGCTCGGAGGCGCGGCGGCGGGTGGCCTTGAAGCTGGGCTGGCCGGCCGCGTTCTCCAGCATGAAGTCGCGCACGAAGCGGCCGGACTGGATGTCTTCCAGCACGCGCTTCATCTCGGCCTTGGTGTCGGGGGTGATGATCCGCGGGCCGGTCACGTACTCGCCGTACTCGGCGGTGTTCGAGATCGAGTAGTTCATGTTGGCGATGCCGCCCTCATAGATGAGGTCGACGATCAGCTTCACCTCGTGCAGGCACTCGAAATAGGCCATCTCGGGGGCGTAGCCCGCCTCGACCAGGGTTTCGAAGCCGGCGCGGATCAGCTCCACCAGGCCGCCGCACAGCACGGCCTGCTCGCCGAACAGGTCGGTCTCGCACTCCTCGCGGAAGCTGGTCTCGATCACGCCCGAGCGGCCGCCGCCGATGGCCGAGGCGTAGGCCAGGCCGAAGTCGAGGGCGTTGCCCGTGGGGTTCTGGTGGATGGCGATCAGGCAGGGGACGCCGCCGCCCTTCTCATACTCGCCGCGCACGGTGTGGCCGGGGCCCTTGGGGGCGACCATCAGCACGTCCACCGTGGACTTGGGCTCGATGAGGTTGAAGTGGATGTTCAGGCCGTGGGCGAACAAGAGGGCCGCGCCGTCCCGCAGGTTGGGGGCGATCTCGGCGTTGTAGATGCCGCGCTGCAGTTCGTCGGGCGCCAGCACCATCAGGGCGTCGGCCCACCTGGCGGCCTCGGCCACGCTCATCACCTTCAGGCCGTCGGCCTCGACCTTCCGGGCGGTGGCGGAGTCGGGCCGCAGGGCGACGGCGACGTTCTTCACGCCGGAGTCGCGCAGGTTCAGGGCGTGGGCCCGGCCTTGCGAGCCGTAGCCTACAATCGCGATCTTCTTGTCCAGAATGCGGGCGAGGTCGGCGTCGCGATCGTAATAGACGCGCATGGGCGGTCTCCTTTGGACAAGACGGGCGCGGGGCCGCTGGGCCGGCCGCGCGAGAGCCCGCCGCTTGAAGGGGAAATTTCCCGCCGCGTCAAGCAAGGCCGGCCCTCCGGGCGGCGCCGCGGAGGGCCGGGAGCGCCCTACCAGAAGAGGGTGTAGGCCACCTGGACGATGCGCCCGGTCCACAGGTCCACCAGGGCGGCGTCGCGCCCCAGCCGCACCCAGGCGAAGCCGACGGGCGGGACCGGCAGGCCATAGCTCCACCAGGACTCGATCCGGTAGCGCGGCGTCCACCAGGTCCAGGGCAGGACCTCGCCATGGGACCAGCGGCGGGGGACAAAGCCCGGCGGCGGGACCCAGGGCGCGCCCCGGTAGCGATCGTAGGGGGTCCAGACCGGCGGATACCAGCGGGGGTCATAGCGCGGCGGGCGGGGCGGCGGGCGATGACGGTCGTAGCGATCGGCGCGGTAGCCGTCGTAGCGGTAGCCGTCATACCGATAGGGGTCGTAGTCGCGCCGTTCATGGCGATCCCAGCCCCAGTATCCGTAGGACTTGGAACCGCCGTGGCGGCGCCCGTCCTCATCCCGCCAGTGATCACGTCTGTCGTCCCGGCGGTCGTCGCGGCGGTCGTCCCGGCGATCATCGCGGCGGTCGTCCCGGCCGGAGTCCGGGCGCGGCTGCGGCCGCTCCGCCGAGGGCGGGATCTCCCGGGGCTGGCCGTACCGTCCCCAGGCCTCGGGGCGGCGCTCAGTGGGCGACTGGGGCGCGGTGAAGGGGGCGGGAGGCTCGGTCTCTCCGACGGGCTCGCCGCGGGGATCGAAGCGCGGGCTCTCGGCGGGGCGCGACCCGCCGTCCCCGTCCGCCTCCTGCGCGGACGCCGCCGGCGCTCCGGACAGGCCCAGGGCCAGGATGAGAGTCAGGAGAGATGCGCTGGCCGCATGCCGGTTCATGGTCCTTGTCTCCGTCTGCCGGCGCCGGAAGGGCGCCAGGCGGTTGTCGCCCCCGCATGCATCGGATTAGGAAGGTCAACCTGAACCGCGGTTGAATGTGTGTTCCGTAGGAGGTCAAAGATCATGCCCGCCCTTCCCCAGGACGTCGTCGGCTACTGGCGCAACGCCGGCCCGCGCCGATGGTTCCGCAAGGACGCCGCCTTCGACGACGCCCTGCGCCTGCGCTTCGAGCCCGTCCACCTCGCCGCCGCCCGAGGCCAGTACGACGACTGGGCGCAGGAGGCCGAGCCGGCCCTGGCCCTGATCCTCCTGCTCGACCAGATCCCCCGCAACATCTTCCGGGACAGCGCCCACGCCTTCGCCACGGACGGCAAGGCCCGCCGGATCGCCCGCTTGGCCCTGCGCCGGGGCTTCGACCTGCAGGTGGAGGCGGAACTGCGGCACTTCGTCTACATGCCGCTGGAGCATTCCGAGGACCCGGTGGACCAGGCCGACTGCGTGCGTCTGATCCAGGCCCTCTGCGCCGAGACCCGCGACACCGAGCTTCTCCGCTTCGCCGAGCTGCACCGCGACATCATCGACCGCTTCGGCCGCTTCCCCCACCGCAACGCCGCCCTGGGCCGCGAGAGCACGACGGCTGAGCTGGCATTCCTCAACGAAGGCGGATTCAGCGGGTGACGCAGCCCTGCGGGGCCGTCTAGGGTCTACTCGGAGAGACTCAGCCATGAACGCCCCCGCCCGCATCGATGTCGCAGAACAGGCCGCCGGGACCGGGCCGGCGCTTGAGCAGCCCTATCTCGACCTGCTGGCCGACATCCTGGCCAATGGCGTCGACCGTCCCGACCGCACCGGGGTGGGCACGCGGGGCGTCTTCGGCCGGCAGATGCGCTTTGACCTGTCGCGCGGCTTTCCCCTCCTGACCACCAAGACCCTGCACCGGCGTTCCATTGTGGTGGAGCTGGTCTGGTTCCTGCGCGGCGAGACCAATGTCCGCTGGCTCCAGGAGCGCGGGGTTAGCATCTGGGACGAGTGGGCCGACGCCGAGGGCGAGCTGGGGCCCGTCTACGGCCGCCAGTGGCGCTCCTGGGCCGCGCCGGACGGCCGGGTCATCGACCAGATGGCCGCCCTGGTCGAGGGGCTTAAGCGCAGCCCCGAGAGCCGCCGCCACATCGTCACCGCCTGGAACCCGGCGGACGTGGACGACATGGCCCTGCCCCCCTGCCACTGCCTCTTCCAGTTCCACGTGGCGAACGGACGCCTGTCCTGCCAGCTCTACCAGCGCTCGGCCGACGTCTTCCTGGGCGTACCCTTCAACATCGCCTCCTACGCCCTCCTGACGCACATGGTGGCGGCGGTGACGGGGCTTGAGGCCGGTGACTTCGTGCACACCCTGGGTGACGCCCACCTCTACCTGAACCACCTGGACCAGGCCCGCGAGCAGCTGACGCGCGAGCCCCTGGCGCCGCCCCGGCTGGAGCTGGCGGCCCGGGACGACCTCTTCGCCTTCGAACCCGGCGACGTGAAGTTCAAGGGCTACAAGGCCCACCCGGCCATCTCCGCCCCCATCGCGGTCTGAGGGCCGTGGCCGCCCCCCTCCTCACCGCCGGCCCCATCGCCCGGGCCCGCAACGGCGTGATCGGCCGGGACGGCGCCCTGCCCTGGCGGCTGAAGTCCGACCTCGCCCGCTTCCGCGCCCTGACCATGGGCAAGCCGGTCATCATGGGCCGGCTGACCTGGGAGAGCCTGCCCCGCAAGCCCCTTCCGGGCCGCACCAACATCGTCCTGTCCCGGGACGCCTCCTACGCCCCCGGCGGCTGCGTGGTCTGCGAGGACTTCTCGGAGGCCGTGGCCATCGGCCGCGAGCAGGCCGAGGAGGACGGCGCCAGCGAGGTCTGCGTCATCGGCGGGGCCTCCCTCTTCGCCCTGGCCCTGCAGCGCGCCCGGCGCATCTACCTCACCGAGGTCCACGCCGACATCGAGGGCGACATCCTCCTGGCCCCCTTCGACGAGAGCCGCTGGCGTGAGGTCCGCCGCGAGGACCTGCCCGCCGGCGAGGGCGACGAGTATCCCGTGACCTTCCGGGTGCTGGAGCGGGCCTGAGGCCCTTTTCCTCGCCCCTCCCCTCGCCCATAGTCCCCGCCCAATGACAATCCCGGGAGGAGAGGGGCCATGGACCTGCAGCTGATCGCCGAGGACTTCCAGTTTCCGGAAGGCCCCATCGCCATGAACGACGGCTCGGTGATCCTCACCGAGATCAAGCGCCAGACCCTGACCCGGGTGAAGCCCGACGGGTCCAAGGAGATCCTGGTCAACACCGGCGGCGGGCCGAACGGCGCGGCCATCGGCCCCGACGGCGCCATCTACATCACCAACAATGGCGGGTCCTTCGAGTGGCTGGACAATATGGGCATGACCATCCCCGGCCCGACCCCGCCCTCGCACACAGGCGGCTACATCCAGCGCTTCGACCTGAAGACCGGCGCGCTGACCACCCTCTACACCGAGTGCGACGGCAAGAAGCTGGTGGGCCCCAACGACCTCGTCTTCGACCGGCAGGGCGGCTTCTGGTTCTCCGACCACGGCTGCTCCACCCCCGAGGGGCGCAAGTTCGGCGCGATCTACTATGCGAAGATCGACGGCAGCCACATCAGCCGCCAGCGCGACCATCTGATCTCGCCCAACGGCATCGGCCTCTCCCCGGACGAGAAGGTCGTCTACCTGGCCGACACCAACCTCGGCCGGCTCTGGGCCTTCGACATCGCCGAGCCCGGCGTGCTGGGGCCGCCCGACGGCTTCGCCCCCGGCCGCGTCGTCTGCAACCTGCCCGGCTACCAGCTGCTCGACAGCCTGGCGGTGGAGGCCGGCGGCAAGGTCTGCGTGGCCACCATCATCAACGGCGGGATCACCGCCTTCGACCCGGACGGCTCGGTGGAGCACTTCCCCGTACCGGACCTTGTCACCACCAACATCTGCTTCGGCGGAGCGGACATGCGGACGGCCTGGATCACCGCCTCGGCCACCGGCAAGCTCTATCGCGCCACCTGGCCGAGGCCGGGCCTGAAGCTCAACTTCAACGCCTGAGGCCCGGATGCCCCGCGCCCCCGACCCGCACGAGCCGGAGATCGTCGCCAGCCTGGAGCGGGCGGGCGAGCTCTGCGAGGACCTGACGCCGGTGGTCTATGACCGCCTGTTCCGCGAGCAGCCGGAGATGGAGATCCTCTTCTGGCGGGACCAGAACCACCAGATCCGCGGCGAGATGCTGACCCGGGTGCTCCAGGCCATCCTCGATTTCGTGGGCGAGCGGCTCTATTCCCGCACCCTCATCCAGAGCGAGGTGGTGGTGCACGAGGGCTACGACGTTCCGCCGGACGTCTTCCGCACCTTCTTCGCCACCGTGCGGGACGCGGTCCGTGAGGTCTGCGGCGACGACTGGCGGCCCGAATGGGAGGCGGCCTGGGAGACGACCCTCGCCGACCTCGACTGGTACGTCACCCATCCCGACCAGGCGATGACCCCGGCCTGACGGCCGGGGCCTTCCGGCCTCAGGACAGGCTGGCCATGGCCGAGCGGTCGAAGCTCATCAGCTCGTCATTGCGGCCCTGGCGGATCTTCACCGCCCAGTCCGGGTCCTGCAGCAGGGCCCGGCCCACGGCCACCAGGTCGAACTCTTCGCGCTCCAGGCGGCGCAGCAGGTCGTCGATGGAGGCGGGCTGCGAGGCCTCGCCGGCATAGGCCGCCACGAACTCGCCCGACAGGCCCACCGAGCCCACCGTGATGGTCGGAACCCCGGTCAGCTTCTTGGCCCAGCCGGCGAAGTTGAGGTCCGAGCCCTCGAACTCCGGCTCCCAGAAGCGGCGCTGCGAGCAGTGCAGGATGTCGGCGCCGGCGTCGGTCAGGGCCGTCAGCCAGGCCTCCAGCTCCTTGGGCGTCGGCGCCATCTTCACGGTGAAGTCCTGCTGCTTCCACTGGCTGATGCGGATGATGACCGGATAGTCCGGCCCCACCGCCTTGCGCACCGCCCGCAGGATGTCGCCGGCGAAGCGGGCCCGGCCGGGCAGGTCCTTGGAGCCATAGGCGTCCTCG
The DNA here is from genome assembly GCA_020402585.1 of Phenylobacterium sp. Lineage (GTDB taxonomy): Bacteria > Pseudomonadota > Alphaproteobacteria > Caulobacterales > Caulobacteraceae > Phenylobacterium. The sequence continues at coordinate 9,544 of JADBZH010000131.1, forward strand.
CGCTCATTGGTGCCGTCCCAGAAGAACTGGTCGATCAGGTAGCCGTGGGCGCCGTGCAGCTCGACCGTCTCGAAACCCAGCCGCTTGGCGTCGGCGGCGGCCCGGGCGAAGGCGTCGATGGCGTCGGCCACGGCCTCCTCGCTCATGCCCTCGCCGAACTTCTTGCCGGGGCTCGACAGGCCTGAGGGGCTGTCATAGCCGCCCTCCGGCTTCCACTCCGGATCGCGCGAGCGCACGGCGCCCACGTGCCAGAGCTGGGGGGCGATGGCGCCGCCCTCGGCGTGCACCTCGTCGGCCACCCGCTTCCAGCCGGCCAGCTCCTTCTCGCCGTGGAAGCGCGGGATGTTGCGGTCGTTCAGCGAGGCGGCGCGATCCACGCCCGTGCCCTCGGTGACGATCAGGCCCACCTCGCCGGCGGCCCGGCGGCGATAGTACTGGGCCACCTCCTCGGTCACCACGCCATCAGGCGAGAAGGACCGGGTCATGGGCGCCATGACCAGGCGGTTCTTCAGGTTGAGGCCCTTGAAGGACCAGGGCTGGAAGAGGGCTTCTGCGGTCATGGGCGGCGTCTCCTGGATCGGGCCCGTCACGCCAGGCCCCGGTTTCGGTGTTTCGGCGCGACCTTATGCACCGTCCCCGCGCCGGCGTCAGGCGAAATTCCGGGATGACCCGGAGGCGCGGGCGCCTTGCAATTCGGTCGTCCTTTCGCCATGGTCTGAACAATGCTCAAATCGCGCTTGGCGGCCCGCGCCGGCGCGCGCCTGCCAGAGGAGTTCGCCATGAGCGACGGAGCCGTTGACCTGAAGGCTGAAGCCCGGGCCCGGGCCTATTCCATCCCCCTCGACGAGATCAACGTCGCCGACCCGGAGCTCTTCCGGACAGACACCCAGTGGGCCTATTTCGAGCGCCTGCGGAAGGAGGACCCCGTCCACCTTCATCCCGAGGGCCACCATGAGCAGGGGCCCTTCTGGTCGGTGACCAAGTACAACGACATCATGGCGGTGGACACCAACCACCAGGTCTTCTCCTCGGAGCCGGCGATCACCCTCTTCGATCCCGATGACGACTTCACCCTGCCCATGTTCATCGCCATGGACCAGCCCAAGCACGATGTGCAGCGCAAGACGGTGAGCCCCATCGTCTCGCCGCAGAACCTGCACCTGATGGAGCCCCTGATCCGCAGCCGGATCCAGAACACCCTGGACAGCCTGCCCATCGGCGAGCCCTTCGACTGGGTGGACAAGGTGTCCATCGAGCTGACCACCCAGATGCTGGCCACCCTCTTCGACTTCCCCTTCGAGGATCGGCGCAAGCTGACCTTCTGGTCCGACATCGCCACCGCCGACCTGACGTCCAAGCTCTTCAAGACCGAAGATCCTGAGACCGAGCGGAGGATGTATCTCTTCGAGTGCGTCGACTACTTCACCCGGCTCTGGAACGAGCGCGTCAACGCCGAGCCCAAGGGCGACCTGATCTCCATGCTCGCCCATGGCGAGGCCACGCGAAACATGGACCGCATGGAATACCTCGGGAACCTGATCCTGCTGATCGTCGGCGGCAACGACACCACCCGCAACACCATGACCGGGTCGGTCCTGGCCATGAACCAGTTCCCGGACCAGTTCGCCAAGCTGAAGGCCGACCCGGACCTGATCCCCTCCATGGTCTCCGAGACCATCCGCTGGCAGACCCCTCTGGCCTACATGCGGCGCACCGCCCTGCAGGACTATGAGCTGGGCGGCAAGACCATCCGCAAGGGCGACAAGGTCGTCATGTGGTACGTCTCCGGCAACCGGGACGACGAGGTCATCGAGAACCCGAACAGCTACATCATCGACCGCGAGCGTCCGCGCCAGCACCTGTCCTTCGGCTTCGGCATCCACCGCTGCGTGGGCAACCGCCTGGCCGAGCTGCAGCTGAAAATCCTCTGGGAGGAGATCCTCCAGCGCTTCCCCGAGATCCAGGTCATCAGCGAACCCGAGCGCGTCTTCTCGTCCTTCGTGAAGGGCTACGAGAGCATGCAGGTGGTCATCCCCTCCCGGCTGTAGGGCGCCCTCAATGCCTCCCCCCAGGGGGAGGTGGCGCTCGCAGCGCGACGGAGGGGGTCAACGGCCCCTCAGCTGACCCCCTCAGTCAGCTTCGCTGACAGCTCCCCCTTGGGGGAGCAATTGAGCGCTCTCTAATTCCTCCCCCCAGGGGGAGGTGGACCGCGCAGCGGGCCGGAGGGGGTCAACGGCGGTTCAGCTGACCCCCTCACCGACCTTCGGTCGGAGCTCCCCCTTGGGGGAGCAATTGAGTGCTTTCTAATTCCTCCCCCCAGGGGGAGGTGGACCGCGCAGCGGGACGGAGGGGGTCAACGGCCTCGCCGCTCAGTCGGCTCCGCAGCCTCAGGCCCCCCGCTCCAGCGCCCGCAACAGCGCCAGGACATCCGGATCGCCGAAGGGCATGAGCTGGGTGAGCAGCACCCCGGCCTTGCCCGCCTCCGGGTCCACCCAGAAATAGGTGTTGAAGATCCCCGCCCAGTTGAGGGCGCCCGGCCGGCGCCCTTCCCTGGTCGCCTCGGGGGTGACGACGCTCGCCAGGCCATGGCCGGTCTGCATGTCCGGATAGAGGTCGAAGTCCGTGGTCAGAACGCCGTTGGCGGTCTTGAAGGCGCCGGCCCTCAGCGCTCCCGTCTGCACCTCGCTCAGCGCGCGCACGGTCTCGGCCTTCAGGATCCGCGCCCCGTCCAGCGCCCCGCCGTTCAGCAGCATGCGCAGGAAGCGGAGATAGTCCGGCGCCGTACCGTGCAGGCCGCCACCGCCGGACAGGACCTCAGCCTCCGTTCCGCCAGGCGGGGTCGGGGCGGGGAAGAGGGTTCCCTCCACCCGCAGGTGCGCCACAGCGCGACGGTTCGGGTCCACCGGGGCGAAGCCGGTGTCCGTCATGCCCAGGGGCCCCAGGATGTGTTCGGCGAGGTAGGCGTCCAGGCGCTGGCCGCTGACCGCCTCTACGGCCAGGCCGGCCCAGTCGATGCCGATGCCATAGCTCCAGGCCTCGCCCGGATCATGCAGCAGGGGCAGGACATGCGCCGCCCGGGTCCCGCCGTTCGGGTCGGCCGCGCCGGTGGCGGCATGCCAGCGGGTCAGGTCTGCGCTCAGGAAGGCGTAGCCAAAGCCCGAGGTGTGGGTCAGCAGGTCCCGCAGGGTCGGCGCCCGGCGGGCGGGCCGAAGGCGCGGCGCCCCGTCCTCGCCAAAGCCCTCCAGCACCTTCAGGCCCGCGAATTCCGGCAGGAGGCCCGAAAGATCGCCATCCAGGCTGAGCCGGCCCGCCTCCACCTCCCGCAGGGCCGCGACCGAGACGATCGCCTTGGTCATGCTGGCCAGCCAGAAGATCGTGTCCTGGGTCATGGCCGCAGGTTCGCCCGCCTGCCGCACCCCGGCCTGGCGGGTGTAGGTCACGCCGTCCCGGTCAGCCACGGCGGCCACGGCGCCGGCGATCCGCCCGGAGGCGACCGCCGCCTCCAGGGCCTTCTCAAAGCCTGCGTACACGCCCGCCTCCCGGCTCAGAGGCCAAGCACCATCTTGGCCATGATGTTGTGCTGGATCTCGTTCGACCCGGCGTAGATCGAGGTCTTGCGATAGTTGAAGTAGTGCGGCGCCAGGGTGGCGGCATAGTCCGGACCGGCCCGGGGCTCGTTGCGCTCGCCCCGGATCTCGGCCCAGGTGTCGCGCACGAAGGGCGCGGCGTAGACGCCGGCGGCTTCGAGGGCCAGCTCGGTGATGGCCTGCTGGGCCTGGCTGCCCTCCAGCTTGAACATGGAGGACACCGCCCCCAGGGTCTCGCCCGTCACCCGGGCGCCGAAGACGCGCAGCTCGGTGGCGTTCAGCGTGTCCACCTTGATCTGCATCTCGGCCAGCTTGCGCCGGAAGGCCGGGTCATGGACCAGCTTGCCGCCGCCGTCAGAGGCCTGCAGCGAGGCGATGCGCTTGACCTTCTCCAGCTGGTGGGTGAGGCCCGGGGCGTACGGATTGCCGCGCTCGAACTGCAGCAGGTACTTGGCGTAGGTCCAGCCCTGGCCCTCCTCGCCGATCCGGTTGGCGATGGGCACGCGGACATTCTCGAAGAAGACCTGGTTGATCTCCTGCTCGCCCTCGGCCGGTCCGTCCAGGGTCGGCAGGGGCACGATCGAGATGCCCGGCGTCTTCATGTCCAGCAGCAGGAAGCTGATGCCGACCTGGCGGATGGCCTCGTTCGAGGTCCGCACCAGGCAGAACATCCAGTCCGCCCACTGGGCGTAGGTGGTCCAGATCTTCGAGCCGTTCAGGACGTAATGGTCGCCGTCCCGCTCGGCCTTCAGCGACAGGGAGGCCAGGTCCGATCCAGACCCCGGCTCGGAATAGCCCTGGCACCACCAGACGTCGGTGGACAGGATCTTGGGCAGGTGCTGGGCCTTCTGCTCGGGCGTGCCGAAGGCCATGACCACCGGGGCGCACATGGTCAGCCCCATGTTCGAGGTCGAGGGCGCGCCGGCCAGGGCCATCTCCATCTCGAAGATGTACTTGCGGCTGTGGCTCCAGCCCGTGCCGCCGAACTCCTCCGGCCAGTCCGGGGCGATCCAGCCCTTGTCGTGCAGCCGCTTGAGCCATCGGACCTGGCCCGCCTTGTCGATGTGGGCGTTCTTCGACTGGGCCATGCGCGCGCGCATGTCGTCATCGAAAGCTTCGGCGATGAAGGCGCGGACCTCGTCGCGGAAGGCGAGGTCCTCCTTGCTGAAGGCCAGGTCCATGGGTCTTGTCTCCTGATCAGACGCCGTCGAGGTATTCGATCTCGGGCCGGCCGCCCATGCAGGGGCCCATCTTCGGGCCCGCCGCCTTGAAGTATTCCGTGCCGCCGTGGTGCTTCAGGGCCGCCTCGTCGGCATAAAGCTCCAGCACCTTGTAGACCTGCGGGTTGGCGCGGCTGCGGGTCAGCTGGTAGGCGTGGCAGCCGGGCTCGTTGGCCCTCACCTGCTTGGCCAGTTCGGTGAAGATGGCCTCGAACTCCGCGTTCTTGCCTTCCGCCACGGTCAGGGTCGCGATGACGCCGATCATTCCGTTTCCTCCATCTGTTTGAGAAAACGAACGGTAGAGGCGGCTCCGGCGGGCGACAAGCCCCGCCGCAGCGTCACCCTGCGGGAAATCAGCGCTCGGGGCTGTCCCGGTCGCTCCAGCCATAGGCGACCCACTCATGGCCGCCGACCTTGCGGGCCTCGATCACGCCGTCCTCGCCCGCCGCGCCCTGTGGAACCGCCGACGGCCGTCGACGGAACAGGTTTGTCAGGGCGGCCATCCCTAGGAGCGCCCCGCCCACCAAGGCCACGACCACCACCGTCGCCGCCGCAAACAAGGCCGCAACAGCGGCCAGCAGCAGCCCCGCCACGGCCGCCAGGACCGCGAGCAAGAGCTTGGGACCCCGAAGATTAAAGAACCCGGGACTGTAGGCGATACGGATCATCTTCGTCCTCTGCAGGAGTCTGGGCCAGACCCGCCGGCCCTTGTCACTGACATGTTGTGCGCCGCCGCACCGGCGTCAACGGGAATCGGAGCTCAGCGTCGTCCCGTCGCGACAGGCGCCCGAAACCTGGACGCTGGCCGGGAGTTCAGCGGCTGGATGGCGTCTGAAGCCGCAGGGTCCGGGCGTAAGGACCGACCTTGACCTCCGATCAAGGCGCATGCTCGTTTCGCCGCCAGGAGAAGTGAGGGTTGGTCTGCGCGACCAAGGGGGATGGAGTCATGAGGGACTGGGAGGGGTCGTTCCTCGTTGAGGACGAACACACAGCCAATGCGGCCCGCAATCACTGGAAGCTTCGGCTGTCGCTTTGCCTCGCCGCCTGCCTCACCATCATGCTCGCCGGCTCGCCCGCCCGGGCCTTTGATCCCTTCCCCGTCGTCGGGGGTGCAAGCGAGCATCGTCGGATCCTTGACGCCGGATTGGGATGCCTGGGTCAGAGCCGCCCCGGCTGCTGGTCCAAGGCGGGGCTGGATCGCCTTGAGTCGGCGGTGAGGCTGCCCGACATCACCGCCATCACCTTCTGGAACGCCGCTCACTGCGACGGGGGCGATCCTGCGCCTGACGGCGTCGGGGGGCGCCGGGGCGCTGCGGCCCTTGAGGCCTGCCGGGACTGGATTCGTCTTCACCTTCGGAACGCCCGGCGCGCCGCAGATGGCCTCGTCGACGCCCAGGGGAACCCTGTCCTGGCCAGAGGCCTGACCGGGCCATCGTCTTCACGTCGTCAAGTGGAGTTCAACCTGGGGCGGGCGATACATGCGGCTCAGGACTTCTACGCCCATACGAACTGGGTCGACCGGCTGCCAGCAGACTCCCGAGTCTCGCTTCACAACCCACCGGGGCTGGGTAGCGCCGGTCCGATCCCCTGGCTGGCCGCCGACAACCAGGACGCCCCGCCGACCGGCCTCATCTCCGGATGCTTCGTCTTCTTCCCTGAGAGCGCCTTCTGCGCGGGGCGCACACGACACCAGGATCTCAACAAGGATCGCCGGGCGGACGCCACCCTGCCCCCCGTGGGCGGCACGCCCCGCGGCGCCATCGAAGGTAACTTCGCCCGGGCCTTCGACGCCGCAGCTGGCGAGACCGAACGCATCTGGAAGGACTTTCAGTCGGATCTGATCGCCAATTATGGGCCGGTCCGGGGCAGGGCCATGGGCTGTCTCCTTCGGGGTCTTCCGCCCTCAATGTGTGTCGGCGGCATGTGAAACGGGAATGCTGGCGAGGCCAGGTCCGACTAAAGCTTCCATCCTCAAGCGCGGCGGACCTGACGCATGAGCGCTAACGCCGCTCTCCCCGAAGCATCGTCTTTGGGCCGAAAACGCGGCGTCGGAGAAACCTCCCAGGAGGGCGTAGCCAGCGTGTTCGAAATCCGAGGGGACAGGATGCCCGCGGTAAAGTCGGTCCGAAAGTCATCTTGACTCTAAAGCCTCATATATTTAGGAGTCCTAATATGGACCGACACCAACTCATTTACGGCCTCGGCCGTCTCGCTGCGCTTGCGCGCCAGAAGGACTGGCAGGTCGGAGAAGAAGCTGGCCTGACCCCTACCCAGGGGGATGCGCTGCGCTTGCTTGCCGACCGTCGGGATGGCCTCAGACTCAAGGACCTCGCCGCGCAGCTCAGCGTGCGCCCCTCAACGGCGAGCGATGCCGTGTCGGCGCTGGTAAGCAAGGGCCTCGCCGAGCGCCGGCCGGACCGGGACGAGAGGCGGGCGATCCGGATCTTCCCGTCCCCTTCGGGACGCGCCATGCTTGGGAAGCTTCCCGACGGCTTCACAGACATCGTCAGCCTGCTCAGCGACCAGAGTGCTGAGGACCTGCACGGCATCGTGCTCAGGACCATCCGCGAACTCCAGCGGATGGGGCGAATCGCACCGCAGCGTCTTTGCATGACCTGTCGGTACTTTGTGGCCAGCGAGGGCCTGGACCGACCGACCGAGCATTACTGCCGATTGATCAATGCGCCCCTCCGTGAACCTGACCTGCGCATCAACTGTCCCGAACACGAGGAGGAGATTTCCTCGACCTGAAAGCCCTTGGGTCAAACCAGGGTCGCGCGCACAGCGCTCTCTGTGCTTAAATTTGTTAGGAGTCCTACTATGAAGTCCAAGGCCATTTTCTACCACGCGGGCTGCGGCGTCTGCGTGGAGGCCGAGCAAGCCCTGGGCCGGGCGCTCGATCCGCTGCGTTATGATGTCGAGATTGTCGATTTCAACACGGCCCCCAATCGGGTGGCGGAGGCCGAAGCCGCAGGCGTGCAGTCAGTTCCCGCCTACGTGATCGATGGCCTGCCCTTCCACATCAACTTCGGCGCTTCGATGGCGGCAGTGAAGGGAGAAGCCTGATGCACCTAAGGATCATCATCGCAGGCGCGACGGCCCTCCTCGCCGCTTCCGCGCAAGCCCACTCTCACCAGGACCATGACGCCCGGAAGATCGACCCCTCCAGAGAACGGATTGCGCCCTCTCATGAGCACATGGGCGGCTTCAAGGCTGCACCGAACACGGCCGTACTGGCGCCGTTCGACATCGTTCACGCCAAGATCCGGACAGAGGGCAACGTCGCCGTCTTCCACATGGCGGTGTCGGGACGCGCCGGCGTGACGCGTCCGACAACCACCGGCAAGTTTGAGGGATCGAAGGTCTTCTCCTACGTCTGGCCGACAAGCATCGACGCCTATGAGGTCGGATTCGAGCGCGGGGCTGGCATCCTGGCCCTGGCGATCACCTCGCATCCGGACTTCGATGACACCCCGCTCTTTGACGAGACCCGCGACGGGAACCGCGCCAACGACGGGGGCGAATGGCACATGCACTGGGTCGTTCTGGGACCGGACGAGGCCTGCGGGCCTAGCGGCCTGAAGGTCAAGGACATCCCGGAAGGCGCCCGACCCAGGTTGCCCCGGACTTGGCCGGGAGCGCCCATCCTGATCGACAGCCCAGGTTGGCAGCCCCAATTCATCAAAGACACCGTCGAAGTCCGCGTCCCATTTGACGACATCACGCCCGTGAAGTCCGCGAGCTTTGACGGCGTGACGGCGGGTCTGCGCGTGAATGCCAGCGCGCATGCGCCGCTTCTGTGTGTCGCAGATGTCTTCAAGATCGCCTCCGGCAATCTGAGCCTGCCCGGCAAGGTCGATCAGTAGACGCCTTCCGTCCGCCTCCACCACTGACTGAAGGGCAAGGTGGGTCTGGTCACATCTGGACCCACCTTCCCCCGAGGGGCCAAAGCCATGCCAAGAGCGCCCATCCTGACAACACTCCTCACACGTAATCCCGATGAGGGCTTCGGTCTGGCGATCAGACTTTCGCGCATCGCCGTGAAGCTGACCCAGCCCGACGACGACATCCGCGCGAGCCTGAGAGCTCAGTATGGGCGGGATCCGGGTATGCTGATCGCGGCTTCTCAGGTCGTTGCGACGCATTTCGCCACGATCGCCGCAGCCAACAACTACTGGAAAGGCCAACAGCCATGAACCTGGAGCCCGCCTATCCCTGGGCCACGACGCGGTGGTTCAACAGCGACCCGTTGACCCTGGACAGCCTGCGCGGCCGGGTGATCGTACTCGGTACGTTTCAGATGCTTTGTCCAGGCTGCGTAGCGAACGGACTTCCGCAGCTCCAGCGTGTCGAACAGACCTTCCTCCGGGACGACGTCGCCGTGATCGGGCTCCACACCGTCTTCGAGCATCACGCGGCCATGACGCCAGCCTCGCTGGAGGCCTTTCTGCACGAGTACAGGATCGGTTTCCCAGTTGGCGTCGACGCCCCTGACGACCCTGAGGGCGTTCCCCTGACCATGATGCGCTATCGTCTGCGAGGGACGCCCTCCCTCGTCCTCATCGACAAGGACGGCTTCATCCGGCATCGCGCCTTTGGCCATGAGCCGGACCTGACGCTCGGGGCTAGGATCGCCCAACTGATCGCCCAGCCCCGGATCGCCACACTGGGGGCGCACCAGACGGGCGAAGGCGTGTGCCTCCCAGGCGCGGACTGCCGTTAGGTCGGAAAGGCGCTGAAGACCATGCCGAAGACCGCGATCGTTCTCCGTCACGTCGCCTTCGAGGACTTGGGAAGCTTCGCCGACACCCTTTCCGGCCGCGGCTATGACATCCGCTACCTCGAGGCCGGGTGTGATTCGTTCGACACGGCGCGGGATGCGGACCTTCTGATCCTTCTCGGGGGACCGGTCTCATCCAATGACGAGGCGCTCTATCCCTGGCTGGTGGAGGAGATCCGCCTCGTTCGCGACCGCATGGACCGGGACCTGCCTCTGCTGGGCATCTGCCTGGGCGCACAGCTCATGGCCCGGGCGCTGGACGCGCGGGTATATGCCGCCGAGTCCAAGGAGATCGGATTTGCGCCAATCGTGCTGTCCGAGGCTGGCGGAAGATCACCCCTCGCCGCCCTTGCAGGCGGACCGGTGCTGCACTGGCATGGGGAAACCTTTGAACTGCCGGATGGCGCCGAGCGCCTCGCCTCGACCGACCTTTGCACCAACCAGGCCTTCCGGATCGGGCCCCGGGTGATGGCTTGCCAGTTTCATCCCGAGGCAGCCGATGGTCGCTTCGAACGGTGGCTCATCGGCCACCATGTCGAGCTCCGGGCTGAGGGCATCGACCTGGGCGGATTGCGGGAAACGGAGCGCAATGAACGCGCGGGACTTCGCGCCCGGGGCGACGCCTTTCTGCGGGCCTGGCTGGACGAACTGGACTGAAACCCTCGGTCCATCCCTGAACCTGGAGCGGCTCTGGTCTCTAAACTCCGGGGCGAGCGCCTACCCCCTCGCCCCGGCCAGCTCCATCCGCTCGCGGCGGATGGCGTCGTAGGCGGCGTTGAGGGCGGCGGACTTGGCGTGGGCGATGTCGAGGTATTCTTCGGGCAGACCCAGGGCGCGGACGCGGTCCGGATGCGCATCTGAGATGCGCCGGCGCCAGAGGGCCTTGAGGTCCTCGTCAGGGGCGTCATGCGGGGCGTCCAGCACCGCGTAGGGATCGTCGGCCGGGCTCCCCAGGTGGGTGGCGCGGATGCGGCGGAAGGACAGCGGGCCGAAGCCGAACAACTCGGCCACCCGCTCCAGGTAGGACTCCTCCTCCAGCGAAACCGCGCCGTCGGCGCCGGCGATGTGGAACAGGCCGTCCAGCACGTCCTCCAGGAGATCCGGACAGTTGCGGTAGCGCCGGGCCAGCTGGCGGGCATAGCCCTCGTAGCCGTGGGTGGTCTGGCGGGCCAGCTCGTAGAGGCGCTGGACATTGCCCTCGGAAGCCGCCTCCGGGGAGAAGACCTCGGCGAAGGCGTCGAACTCGGAGACCCGCGCCCTGCCGTCGGCCTTGGCGAGCTTGGCGCCCAGGGCGGTCACCGCGGTGGAGAAGGCCGGGTCGGCCCCGGGCGGCCCGGGCGGGCAGTCACAGTCGCCCGGATCCGGGCGACGGACGGCCAGGGCCGCAATCCTGTTCCAGAAACCCATTCGAATGTCCCAAGCCAGCCCGGCCGCAATGCGGCCGATGCACCCCTTCACCCAAGGGAATGCATACACCGATCGCTTGCCGCGGGATCGTTACGTTTTCGTCAGGCGGACCTGCCGCACCAAGCCGCCTCTGGACGCGCCTTTCCCCGGTGTGGTCTTAAACTCCGGTACGTGGCGGCGGAGGCCCCTTGGACAGGCGCTGGACCTTCTGGATCGACCGGGGCGGGACCTTCACAGACGTGGTGGGGCGGACCGATGACGGCCGGGAAGCGACGGCCAAGCTGCTTTCGGTCTCCCCGGCCTGGGCCGATTCCGCTGTCGAGGGCATGCGGCGGTTGCTGGAGGTAGCGCCCGGGGCGCCCTTCCCCGGTGAGCGGGTCGAAGCCATCCGCATGGGGACGACCGTAGCGACCAACGCCCTCCTGGAGCGGCGCTTGGCCCGCACCCTCCTGGTCACCACGCGGGGCTTCGCCGACGCCCTGCGGATCGGCGACCAGGCCCGGCCGGACCTCTTCGCCCTCGACATCCGCCGCCCCGAGCCCCTGTTCGCAGGTGTCCTGGAGGTGGACGAGCGGCTGGCGGCCGACGGATCGGTGGTCGAGGCCCTGGACCCGGCCGCCCTGGCGGCCCGGCTCGCCGAGGTCGCGCCGGGCTATGAGGCCGTCGCCGTGGCCTTCCTCCACTCCGACCTCAACCCGGTCCACGAGCAGCTGGCCGGGCGGCTGGCGCGGGAGGCCGGCGCTCCCTTTGTCGCCCTCTCCCATGAGGTCTCGCCCCTGCCCCGCTTCCTGCCCCGGGCCGAGACGACGGTGGCCGACGCCTGCCTGACCCCGGTGCTGCGCGCCTATGTGGACCGGGTCCAGGCGGCGGTGGGCGGGGCGCCGCTCTGGTTCATGACCTCGGCCGGCGGCCTCGTCCGCGCCGAAGCCTTCCGCGGGCGGGACGCCGTGCTCTCCGGGCCCGCCGGGGGCGTCTCGGGCGTCGCCGCCGCAGCGCGGGCGGCGGGGGCCAAGGCGGTCCTCGGCTTCGACATGGGCGGCACCTCCACGGATGTCTGCCGCTTCGCCGGGACCCTGGAACGGCGCGAGACCGCCCAGGTGGCCGGGGTGCGGCTGCGGGCGCCCATGGTCGACGTCGAGACCGTGGCGGCGGGGGGCGGCTCCATCCTCCACTTCGACGGCGACCGGGCGCGGGCGGGGCCGGCCAGCGCGGGGGCGGACCCCGGGCCGGCGGCCTACGGGCGCGGCGGACCGGCGACGGTGACGGACGCCAACCTGGTTCTGGGCCGGCTGGACCCGGCGCGATTCCCCGCCGTCTTCGGGCCCAGGGGCGACGCCCCCCTGGACGCCGCGGCTGCGCGGACGGCCCTTGCGGACCTGGCGGCCCGGATGGGTCTGGCCGGGCCGGAGGCGGCGGCCGAAGGCTTCCTCGCGGTGGCCGTCGAACAGACGGCGCAGGCCGTGCGGCGCATCTCGACGGAGCGGGGGTTCGACCCCCGGGACCACGCCCTTGTCGCCTTCGGAGGCGCCGCCGGCCAGGTCGCCTGCGACGTGGCCGAGGCCCTGGGAATCCGTGAGGTCCTCTGCCCGGGCCGGGGCAGCGTCCTGTCCGCCTGGGGCATGGGCCAGGCCCGGCCCACCGTCCTTCGCCAGGCGGGGCTGGAGGCGCCCCTCGGCGAGGCGGGCCTTGCGGCGGCGGAGAAGCAGGCCGAACGACTGTCGCGCGAGGCCCTCGACGGCCTCCTCGCCCAGGGAGTCGCAGGCGGCGCGGTCGAGGTCCGGCTCGGTCTTCGCTATGACGGCGCCGACGCCGTCCTGGCGGTCGCGCCGGGTCCACAGGCCGAAGTCCGCCAGGCCTTCGAGACGGCTCACCGCCGCCTCTTCGGCTTCGTCGAGCCGGACCGCGCCCTGCGGATCGCCCGGGTCGAGGTGGAGGCTGTGGAGCCGATGGGGGCTCCTCCTCCCCCGCAGATACGCCCTGGTGACGCCGCGCCGACGCCCAGGGGAACGCCCTCCGTGACGCTGATGTCCAGCCGATCGGGCGCCGCTCCGGCGCCTGTCGTGGAGGCCGGGGACCTTGCCCGGATCGAGGGTCCGGCCCTCATCGTGCGCGACGACACCCAGATCGCCGTCCTGCCCGGCTGGCGGGCGCAGGGCGAGGCTGACGGCCTGATCCGCCTGGCCCAGGTCGCCGACGCCGGCGCCCGGACCGTCAGCCTGGACCGGCCGGACCCCGTCACCCTGGAGCTCTTCAACCGCCGCTTCATGGGGGTGGCCGAGGCCATGGGCGCGGCCCTGGAGCGCACGGCGCATTCGGTCAACATCAAGGAAAGGCTCGACTTTTCCTGCGCCCTCTTCGACGCCGACGGCGGCCTTGTCGCCAACGCCCCGCACATGCCGGTGCATCTCGGCTCCATGGGCGCCTCGGTCCGGGCGGTGCGCGAGCGACGCGGGACGGTGCGCCCCGGCGAGGCCTTCGCCCTGAACAATCCCTATGCCGGCGGCACCCACCTGCCAGACATCACCGTCGTCATGCCGGTCTTCACCCGGCCGGAATCCGAGGGGCCGGCGGAGCTGTATGTGGCGGCGCGCGGGCACCATGCCGACGTCGGCGGAATCCAGCCCGGCTCCATGCCGCCCTTCTCGCAAACCCTTGAAGATGAAGGTGTCTTGCTGGACGCCCTGCCCATCATGCAGGGCGGGGGCTTCCTGGAGGCGGAGGTCCGCCAGGCCCTGCTGGCCGGCCCCTGGCCCTGCCGGGCGCCGGACCGCAACCTGGCCGACCTGAAGGCCCAGCTCGCCGCCTGCCAGGCGGGGGCCGACGCCCTGGCGGCCATGATCCGCGACCAGGGCGCCGAGGTCGTCGCCCGCTATATGGGGTTCGTGCAGGACAACGCCGCCAGCGCCGTGCGCCGGGCCCTGGACCGGCTGTCGGACGGCGAGGCGAAGGTCCCCATGGACGGGGGCGGCGAGATCGCCGTGCGCCTCCGGCTGGACCCGGACCGGCAGGGCGCCGAGATCGACTTCACGGGTTCGTCCGATCAGTTGGCGTCGAACTTCAACGCCCCTTCGGCCATCGTTGACGCCGCCGTCCTCTATGTTTTCCGCACCCTGGTGGACGACGAAATCCCGCTGAACGCCGGCTGCCTGGAACCCCTGAGGGTGCGCACCCGCCCGGGCTCGCTCCTCGCCCCGAGGCCGCCCGCGGCGGTGGTGGCGGGCAATGTCGAGACCAGCCAGCACGTGGTCGACGCCCTCTATTCCGCCCTCGGGGTCATGGCCAACGCCCAGGGCAGCATGAACAACTTCACCTTCGGGGATGAGGACCGCCAGTACTACGAGACCCTCTGCGGCGGGGCGGGCGCCTCGGCCCGCGGCCCGGGCGCCAGCGGCGTCCACACCCACATGACCAACTCGCGCCTCACCGACCCGGAGATCCTGGAACGCCGCTTTCCGGTCCGGTTGGAGACCTTTGAAATCCGCAAGGATTCTGGCGGCGACGGCGCCTTCCGCGGCGGCGATGGGGTGCGACGGCGGGTGCTTTTCCTGGCCCCGCTTGAGGCGGCGCTCCTGTCCACCCGTCGCGCGTTCGCCCCGCAGGGCCTGGCAGGAGGCGGCCCCGCCCTGCCCGGCGCCCAGCGCCTCATCCGCGCCGACGGGTCGGTCCTGCCCCTTGAGGGCTGTTTCTCGGTGACTGTCGCGGCCGGCGAGGCCATAGAGATCGACACGCCCGGCGGCGGCGGCTACGGGCCGCCGGCCGCCTCACACCCGCCGGATTCAAAGACTAGCCCCACGGCATGATCGCCCTCACCCTCGCCCTCGCCTTCCTTCTGGTCGCCCAGGAGCCCGCCGCCCCGCCGGCCGCGGCCGATGCGCCCATGGCGACCGCCGAGCCTGCGCCCCCGGCCGAGCCGGCCCCGCCGCCATCGCCGCCGGAGGCGCCGGCCCTGCCGACCGGCGCGCCAACGGACGACTACGGACTGGTGGGCTGGTGCCTGGGCGCCCTCGAAGGCTATCTCGCCCAGCATGATCGGGTCATACCGGACGTGACCCGGATCGAGTCCACCTACCGGCGTCCCGGCTCCTCCCTGGAGGATGACCTCAAGGTCTATGCCGACCAGCAGGCCCAGGGGCGCCTCCATCTTGCGGCCTTCACCAAGGCCCTCCAGGCCGCGGAGAAGGCCAGCCTGACCGCCCTTCGTCCCAGGGGGGAGGCCGCCGTCGCGAAGGGCCGCGCCGTCTGGGCCCCCGCCGCCAACCTGCCCACGCGGTCTGTGGCCCAGCAGTGGATGGGCTGGACCCTGCCCAAGGCCTGCCCCGCCGCCGCCGAGCGGCTGACCGTCAACGCCGCCCTGCTGGGCGCCGCCTTCGACCCGGCTGCAGAGATGACCCCGCCTCCCGCTCCCGAGGCCGTGGAGGCGGAGCCGGCGGCCCTGACACCGACCTCGGACGACGCCGCCGCCCCCCCTGCCGAGACCCCCGCCGTCGGCGCCGAGACCGGGACACCTCCCCTGGCTGACCCGGCGACGACCCCCGACCTTGCGCCTGAGCCTCCGGCGGAGGCCATCCCCGAGGCGCCTTTCGAGGCCCCCGCGCCGGACGGTCCGCCCGCCCTGCGGGAGTCGCCTGGCGCGCAATAGCCGCGGGTCCAGACCGGGTGTAGGCTGACCCTCTTCTCTCCGGAGGCCCGCCATGACCGCGCCGCACCTGATCTACTTCGCCGACCCCATGTGCTCCTGGTGCTACGGCTTCTCGCCGGTGATGGAGGACATCCGCCGCGCCTTCGGCCGGGCCCTGCCCGTGCGGCTCGTCATGGGCGGCCTGCGCCCTGGGACCGAGACCCCCATGACCGCGGAGGCCAGGGACAGCCTGCGCGGCCACTGGACCCACATCACCGAGGCCACCGGCCTGCCCTTTGGCGGCGCGGTGCTGGATGAGCCGGGCTTCCTCTATGACACCGACCCCGCCGCCCGCGCCGTGGTGCGGGTGCGGCGCGACAACCCCGAGGGCGCCATCGCCTACCTCGGTCGCCTGCAGCGGGCCTTCTACGCCGAGGACCGCAACATCACCCGCCCCGAGGTACTGGCCGAGCTGGCCGCCGACTACGGCGTGGCCCCCGAGGCCTTCCTTTCGGACTTCGACACGGACGACCTGAAACACGAGACCTGGGCCGACTACGGCGTCTCGCAGCGCGCCGGCGTGACCGGCTTCCCCACCCTGGTGGCGGGCCCCGGCCCGGAAGGGACCTATGGCGTCGTCACCCGAGGCTACAACCCCGGCGACCAGGTCGTGGCCATCCTCAAGGCCTGGCTGGAAGGGCCGCCGGCGAACGGGTGAGAGCCCGACCGCCGTTGACCCCCTCAGTCAGCTTCGCTGACAGCTGCCCCTTGGGGGAGCAATTGGAGCGCGCAATTCCTCCCCCCAGGGGGAGGTGGCGCGCGCAGCGCGGCGGAGGGGGTTAACGGCCCCTCAGCAGACCCCCTCAGTCAGCTTCGCTGACAGCTCCCCCTTGGGGGAGCAATGGGCTCGGTAATTCCT
>JADBZH010000132.1 GCA_020402585.1 Phenylobacterium sp.
AGCTCGGCGTCGACTTCGCCCGGGATGAGGGGCTCAGGTTCACCCACCGCGACCGGCTGGTCCCCATCTTCGACGCCGCCATGGCCCGCCGCAGGCTCGCGGAGCTGACGCCGGAGTTCGAGCGTCTCGGCGTCTGCTGGGGGCCCTATCAGACCCTGTCTCAGGCGGCGAAGGACCCCCGGCTCTTCGCCGGCAACCCCATCTTCTCGACCCTGACCCATCCGTCGGGCGAGACCTACCCCGCCGCGGGCTTCGCCGGCACCGTGCCGCAGGATGACCGCCAGCCGGCCCGGCCCGCCGCGCGCCTGGGCCAGCATACGGACGAGGTCCTTTCGAGTGTCCTGGGCCTCTCCGCTGCCCAGATCGGCAAGCTTCATGACGACGGCGTGGTCGCCGGACCGGAGGGCAGATGAGCGACTATTCGACGATCCGCGTCCAGGAGGCCGCCCCCGGGGTCGTGCAGGTCACGCTCAACCGCCCAGAGGCGGCCAACGCCCTGTCCACCGCCATGGGCCATGAACTGCTGGAGGCCTGGACGCGTCTTTCCGCAGACGTTTCGGTCCGCGCCGCCGTGCTGACGGGGGAGGGCCGTTTCTTCTGCGCCGGCGCCGACCTGAAGGAACGGGACGGTATGACCGATGAGGCCTGGGCCGCCCAGCACCGCCTCTTCGAGGACATGATCCGGGCCCAGCTCGCCTGTCCCTTCCCGATCCTGGCGGCCGTGAACGGCGCGGCCATGGGCGGCGGCGCCGAGATGGCCCTGGCCTGCGACTTCGCCTGGGCCGGAGAGTCCGCCCGCATGGGCCTGCCGGAAGCCGGCCTGGGCATCATCCCGGGCCTCGGCGGCACCCAGCTCCTGACCCGGGCGGTGGGCGAGCGCCGGGCCTCGGAAATGCTGATGAGCGGCCTGCCCGTCGACGCCGCCGAGGCCCTGTCCATCGGCCTGGTCAATGCGGTTCGTCCCAACGAGAGCCTGGTCGCCGACCTGGTGGCCCGGGCTGTGCTGATCGCCTCCAAGGCGCCGCTCTCGATCCGCGCGGTCAAGGCCGTGGTGCGCACCGGCGCGGTCCTGCCCCTGGCCGAGGCGATGGATCTTGAGCTGTCGGAGTACAATCGGCTCTTCACCACCGAGGACCGGCGCGAGGGCGTGGCGGCCTTCAACCAGAAGCGTCCCGCGGTCTTCCGCGGGGTCTGAGGTCAGGCGGCGGCCAGTTCGCCGCAGACGAAGGCGTCTTCGCCCGCCTCGATAAGGCCGGCCAGGACGTCGCCGGCGTCCTCGGGACGCGCGGTGAGGATCAGGCCCACCCCGCAGTTGAAGGTGCGGCGCATCTCGGCGTCGGCCACGCCGCCCGCCTGTTGCAGCCAATTGAAGACCGGCGGCGGGGTCCAGGCGTTCCAGTCGAACCGGGCGACCAGGCCTTCGGCGATTACACGGGGCGGGTTCTCCACCAGCCCCCCGCCGGTGATGTGGGCGCAGGCGCTGATCCGGCCCGCCCGGATCTGAGGCAGGACCTGACGGACATAGATTCGGGTCGGCCGCAGGAGGGCCGAAGCCAGGGTCTCATCATCGGAGAAGGGGGAGGCGGCGCTCCACTCCAGCCCGCTCCGCTCGACGATCCGGCGGATCAGGGAGTAGCCATTGGAATGCGGGCCGGAGGAGGCCAGGCCGATGATCACGTCGCCGGCCTTCTGGTCGCCCAGGCGCGGCAGGACCGCGCCGCGCTCCACCGCCCCAAGGGAGAAGCCCGCCAGGTCGTAGTCGCCCGCCGCATACATGCCCGGCATCTCGGCCGTCTCACCGCCCGCCAGGGCGCACCCAGCCTGCCGGCAGCCCTCGGCGATGCCGGCCACGACCCGGGCGGCGGCCTCCACGTCGAGCTTTCCGGTCGCAAAATAGTCGAGGAAGATCAGGGGCTCGGCGCCCTGGGCCAGCAGGTCGTTGACGCACATGGCCACCAGGTCGATCCCGACCGTGTCGTGCTGTCCGGTATCGATGGCGATCTTCAGCTTGGTGCCGACGCCGTCGGTGGTCGAGACCAGGAGGGGGTCGTTGAATCCGGCGGCCTTGAGGTCGAACAGGGCCCCGAACCCGCCCAGGGAGCCGTCCGCACCCGGGCGGCGGGTGGCCTTCGCCAGGGGCTTGATCCGGTCCACCAGGGCGGCGCCGGCGTCGATGTCCACGCCCGCCTGGGCGTAGGTGAGACCGTTCGGACGCTCGCTCATGACCGGACCTTTCGACAAAATCGCCCGCCGGGCTTGCAGACTCGGCCCCGCGACGGCGTATAGCTAGCTCATGACCCCCATCACGACCACCGCCGAGCTTGAGACTTTCTGCGCGAAAGTCCGGGGTCAGCCCTTCATCGCCGTGGACACCGAGTTCATGCGTGAAACCACCTACTGGCCCAAGCTCTGCCTGATCCAGGCGGCGACGCCGGACGCCGAGGCGGTCATCGACCCCCTTGCCGACGGGATCGACCTGGAGCCCTTCCTGGCGATCCTGCGCGACGCCTCCATCGTGAAGGTCTTTCACGCCGCCCGGCAGGACGTCGAAATCTTCAATATTCTCAAGGCGATGCCCGCGTCTCTTTTCGACACCCAGGTGGCCGCCATGGCGGCGGGATATGGCGAGCAGATTGCCTATGACGCCCTGGTCCGGAACATGCTGAAGATCGAGCTCGACAAGTCCAGCCGCTTCACGGACTGGGCGCGGCGTCCCCTGACCGACAACCAGCTGACCTACGCCCTGGCCGACGTGACCCACCTTGCGGCCCTCTATCCGCGCCTGCGCGCCCGGCTCGAGACCGAGGGGCGACTGGCCTGGGTGTCGGACGAGATGACCTCCCTCTGCGATCCGGCCCTCTACGACGTGTCACCCGGCAACGCCTGGCGGCGCCTCAAGCCGCGCAAGCAGACCGCCCGCTATCTCAGCGTCTACCGGGCCGTGGCCGAGTGGCGGGAGCGCACCGCCCAGCTCCGCGACCAGCCCCGCAGCCGGATCCTGAAGGACGACGCCATTGACGAACTGGCCAGTCAGGCGCCCACCGACGCCGGGCAGATGGACCGGCTGCGTTCGGTGCCCAAGGGGTTCGCGGGCTCCCGGTTTGGCCCTGAGCTGATTGACACCATCCGCGACGCCCTCCGGGACCCGGAGGCGTCCGCGCCGGTCATCGAGAAGACCCGCTCTCCTCACAACCCGGCGGCCGGCGCCGTCGTCGAGCTCTTGAAGGTTCTGCTCAAGGCGCGGGCCGAGGATGCAGGCGTGGCCTCCAAGCTCATCGCCACGGTGTCCGACCTCGAGCAGATCGCCCAGGACGACAATGCCGAGACGCCCGCCCTCAGCGGGTGGCGGCTGGAGGCCTTTGGCGCCGACGCCCTCAGGCTGAAGCGGGGAGAACTGGCCCTGGTGCTGGATGGAACCCGGGTCCGGGTGGTCGAGGTGCGCCGGGCGCCGAGGCCCGCCGCCGGCGACTGACCCAGCGGCGCGGGATCAGGCCAGTCCGACCTCCGAAGGCTCCGCCTCATTCATCAGGGGCTCGCCCGCCAGATAGCGTTCCAGGTTCTCGATGAACTGGATATCCGCCCGCGGCTGGACCCCATCGCCGGAGTTGGAGGTATGGGCGCTGACCCGCACCTGCGGGTGGCCCCAGATCCAATGGTCCTCAGGCAGGGGCTCGGTCTGGAAGACGTCGAGCACGGCGTGGGCCGGCCGGCCGGCGTCCAGGCCCCGGCGCAGGGCGTCCTCGTCCACCAGCCCGCCCCGGCCGATGTTGATCAGGATGGCGCCGGGCTTCAGCGCTGCAAAGAAGGCGTCGTTACACATGTCCCGGGTCTCGTCCGTCAGGGCGCAGGCCAGCACCACGACGTCGGAGTCCGGAAGGGCCTCGGCGATCCGGGACAGGGGCAGGGTGCGATGCGCCAGTCCCGCGTCCGAGCCCCGGCGCACGACGGTCAGGTCCACGCCAAAAGCCCGGGCCCTCTGGGCGATCTGCTCGCCGATCGCGCCGTAACCCACGAGAAGCCAGCGCGTCTGGCTGACCTCGCGATACTGGGTTCGGCCCCACTCCTGGCGGGCCTGCAGCGCCTTCTGGGCGTCGATGGGCACGATCAGGGACAGGGCGTGGGCCAGGACGTACTCGGCGATCACCACGCCCTGGGCCGAGGACTTGGTGATCCGGACGCCCTTTTCCATGATGCGCCGGAAGATGGGCAGATCGAGGCCGGCGTTGAAGGTCTGCAGCCAGCGGACGTTGGGGCTGTCCAGCAGGGCCCGCATGAGGGTGGGAAGAAGCCCTCCCTGATAGGCCTCCTGGGTGTTCCAGACGATCTCCGGCGCAATGTCGCCCGCCGCCAGGTCGACGCCATTGCGGACAAAGCGGTTCAGCTCGGGGACCGTCACGATCTCAAGCTTCGGCGCCAGGTGGGCGATCCGGTCCCGGATCCTGTGATGGGATGCCTCTGACATGAGGATCTGGGTCACGTGCGGTTCATCCCATCTGGAAGCGGATCTTGAGCGCCTGCGCCAGCGCCAGGGCCCTCTTGGCGGTCTGCTCGCCCAGGAGCATGTCTTCCCAGCCCGGCTCCGCCGTCAGCTGCAGGCGGTCATTGTCCAGGCCCAGGGCGGCGTGCCGCAGCACCTCCACGTTCCGGCCCGCCAGGTCGCACCCAAGCCGGATCGCCGCGCCAAGCGCCCGGGCGCGGGCCCGACGCTCAGGGGTCAGGAGCCGGGCGATCACCTCCGGCTCAGGGGTCGCCGCGCCGGAATCGTGCCGCGAGTAGACCACGCAGGCGAGGAAGGCCCGTTCCGCATGGTTCATGCCCGCAATCGGGGCCCGCAGGGCCTTCTCGAAGGCCAGGTCAGCCCGGTGATCCGGGTGCAGCCGCGCCCCAAGGTCCGCCAGCCGGCAGGCCGCGGCCAGCAGGGTCGGTTCCCGGAGACCAAACAAGGGCGGCAGGTGGGAGAAGACGGGGCCGATGAAGGCCTCCAGGGCCGGCCCCAGGCTCGAGGTCAGGCCCCGCTGGGCGACGAGGGCCTCGCAGCCGCTCACCAGGGGGTCAAGGGCCCGGACATCCTCGCGCATGGACTCCAGGAGGAGCCCCTCCCTGAGGCCGAAGGCCGAGATGGTGACCCGCTGCACCTCCAGGGCCTGGACGATCTCGCCGAGGACCACGGCGGCATAGGGCAGGGTATCGAACCGCTTCCGGGACAGGCCCTGGATACCCTCCAGGGACGTCCTCGACTGCCGGGCGACGAACCTGCAGAGGTCCAGCAGGTCCGTCCGCCGGATCTCGTACTGATGGGCGATATGCAGGGGATAGCCGTCCAGCTCCATGTGCAGGAGGGCGAGGTTGCGCCAGGCGCCGCCGACGGCGTGGAACTCGCGGGTCGACAGGCGCGCGGCGTGGGGGCGCAGGGCCCGGGTCACTGTGCGCCTTACCCGTTCGGCGTCCATAGGGCGGGGCGCGCCGAGGGACAGAGGGCCCAGGGGAAGGCTGACCCCCTGGCCAGGGTCGTCGAGGCGGACAAGCTCGAGGCTGGAGCCTCCCAGGTCGCCTGTGACGCCGGCGGCGTCCGCCTGTCCCGCCAGCACGCCGAGGGCTCCGTACCTCGCCTCCTCCTCGCCCGAAAGGACGCGCACGGTGATCCCGGTTTCCTCCTCCACTGCGCGGAGGAAGTTGCGGCTGTCCCGCGCCTCGCGGACGGCGGCTGTGGCCACCACGAAGGTCTCCCGGCTCGTCCATCCCTGCAGGAGGACGCGGAAGCGCCTCAGGGCGGCCATGGCGATCTCGACGCCCTCGGGAGAAAGCCGCCCGGTTGTCTGGAGGTCGCGGCCCAGGCTGGCCACGGCCTTCTCGTTGTAGACGGTCCAGATCGCCCGGCCTTCAAGGCGATAGACGACCAGTCGGATCGAATTGGATCCGATGTCGATCACGGCGGCGTGCCGGGTCTCCGGGAGATCCGGCTCCGCTGCCGATGATGTGCGACTAGGTGCGAGAGGCCACATGATCGATTGCGCTCGGCAGGTCCTTCACCTTCTGTCCGCGACCCGAAAGGCTGGGATTGGTCATGAAGTACTCGTGCGCCGAAAAGGCTCCCGGGTGATCCCAGGCGGGGTCCCGGCTATACCCGCCGGAAGCGTCCAGCGTCCAGCTTTGCGCCTCATCCCGGATATTGGCCAAGAGAATCTGCTGGAGCACCTGCTGGTGGACGGTCGGGTTCTCAACAGGGGTCATGGCCTCGACCCGGCGGTCGAGGTTCCGGGGCATCCAGTCCGCGGAGGAGATGAACACCCGGGCGTCGTCCGACGGCATGGGCGATCCGTTCGCGAAGGCGACAATCCGCGAGTGTTCCAGGAAGCGGCCGACGATCGACTTGACCCGGATGTTCTCGGACAGGCCCGGGACGCCGGGGCGAAGACAGCAGATGCCCCGGATCACCAGCTGGATGTCGACCCCTGACTGGCTCGCTCCGTAGAGGGCGTCGATGATCTCGGGATCGACCAGGGAGTTGAGCTTGGCCCAGATGGCCGCCGGCTTCCCCGCCCTGGCGTTGTCGGCCTCTCCAGCGATCATCCGGACCAGGTCGGTCTTCATGGTCAGGGGCGAGAAGGACAGTTTCTCCATCCTCTGCGGTCGGGCATAGCCGGTGATGTAGTTGAAAAGGCGGGCCGAATCCTGGCCGAGGCCGGGGTCGGAGGTGAAGAGGGACAGG
>JADBZH010000133.1 GCA_020402585.1 Phenylobacterium sp.
AGCATTGACAGGCGGCCCCGGGGTCGCCTTGCTGGCCCAAACCGGCGCCAGGGAGGGCGAAACCATGGACTTCAACCTGAGCGGCAAGGTGGTGCTGATCACCGGCGGGTCGCGGGGCCTTGGGCGCGCCATGGCCCAGGCCTTCGCCGAGGCGGGCGCCCACCTCGCCATCGTCTCGCGCAAGCTGCCCGCCTGCGAGGAGACCGCTGCGGAACTCGCCAAGCTCGGGGTCGAGACCTTCGCCCACCGCTGCCACGTGGCCAACTGGGACGAGATCGAACCCATGGTGGACGCGGTCTACCGGCGCTTCGGCCGTATCGATGTCCTGATCAACAACGCCGGCATGTCGCCCCTCTATCCCTCCCTGGAGGAGGTGACCGAGGACAATTTCGACAAGGTCATCGGGGTCAACTTCAAGGGGCCGTTCCGCCTCTCGGCCCTGGTGGGCGCCCGGATGCACCGGGGCGACGGCGGCTCGATCATCAACATCTCCAGCATCGCCTCCCTAGAGGCCTCGCCCTACGCCCTGCCCTATGCCGGGGCCAAGGCGGCGCTGAACGTCCTGACCACCGGCTTCGCCGCCGCCTACAGCCCGAACGTGAGGGTGAACACCATCTGCGTCGGCCCCTTCGCCACCGACGTCGCCGAGCACTGGGCCGACCCGCCCGATCACGACAACCCCGGCTGGACCAAGGGCGGCATGCGCGTCGGCCTGCCCAGGGAGATGGTCCCCGCCGCCCTCTGGCTGGCCAGCGACACCTCGAGCTTCACCAACGGCGCCCTGATCCGCATCGACGGCGGCCCCGTCCGCGCCCGCCTCCGCCCCTGATCCTGAAAGGCCAGAATTCCATGTCCAACCCCACGCCCACCTTCGAGACGATCCTCTATTCGGTCGAGGACCACATCGCGACCCTCACCCTGCACCGGCCCGAGCGGATGAACGCCTGGACCCTGCAGATGTGCAACGACCTGCAGGCCGCTTTCGATCTGACCGACCGGGACGACGACGTCCGGGCCGTCATCGTGACCGGGTCCGGCCGGGCCTTCTGCGCGGGCGCCGACCTGTCCGGGGGCAGCCAGACCTTCGGGGCGGCCAAACCGGACAAGGACACGCCGGTCCGCCGCGACACGGCGGGGCTCGTCACCCTGCGCATCTTCGACAGCCTGAAGCCGGTGATCGGCGCCATCAACGGCGCGGCGGTGGGCGTGGGCGTGACCATGATCCTGCCGATGGATGTGCGGATCGCCTCCACAGACGCCCGCTTCGGCCTGGTCTTCAACCGTCGGGGCATCATCATGGAAGGCGCCTCGTCCTTCTTCCTGCCGCGCCTGGTGGGCATGCCGGCGACCCTGGACTGGATCTATTCGGGGCGGGTCTTCCCGGCCTCGGAGGCCCTTGAGAAGGGCCTGGTCAGCGCCCTGCACCCGCCGGAGTCGCTTATGGAGGCCGCCCGCGCCCTGGCTCACGAGTACGCGGACAACACCGCCCCCGTCTCCAGCGCCCTGACGCGTCAGCTATGCTGGCGGATGCTGGGGGCCAGCCATCCCATGGAGGCGCACCGGGCCGAGAGCCGGGCGCTCATGGCGCGCGGCGGGTCGGACGACGCCGGCGAGGGCGTGAAGAGCTTCTTCGAGAAGCGGCCGGCCAACTTCACCGACCGTGTCTCCAGCCTCCCGGATGTCTTCCCCGACTGGGTCGACCCCGAGTTCTGATCACTCGAAGCCGGCGCCGGCCTTGGTGCGGATGTTCAGCTGTCCCGCCAGGCCGGCCTTCCGGTGGCGGTCGATCCTGCCCATGTCCTCGGACATGGCCATGGCGCGGAAGGCGGCCAGCGAGGGGTATTCGGCCAGGGCGACGGCGTCCCACAGGTCCTCGACCTCGCCGATCATCAGGCTGGTGACCTGGCCGGAATAGCGGATGCGCCCGCCCAGGGCCTGGACCAGCTTCGCCACGCCCTCCCCATAGAGGGCGTAGGCCTCGGCGCCGGTCAGGTGGCTATTGGAGCCATCCTCATACTCGGCCTTGGGCTTGAACTTCAGCAGGTTGACCATGACGAAGGGCCCGTCTTCCTCGGCGGAGAAGAAGGCCATGGCCTGTTCGGGGGGCGGATAGACGGCGTTGACGACCTTCATGGCGAGGCTCTCCGGTTTCAATCAGCGGGTGCGCCGGACCATGTCGTCCAGCAAGTCGGCGATGGCGGCGGGGCTGTCTTCCTGCAGGAAATGCCCGCCGGAAAGGATCGTGTGGGCCTCACCCTGGGCGCCGGGAACCTGGGCCTTGAAGGCCGCTTCCCCGCCCTTGGTGATGGGATCGTTGTCGCTGAAGGCGGTCAGGAAGGGCTTGTCGAAGGCCTCCAGGACCTTCCAGGCCGCCTGGTTCTCCGCCACCGAGGCATGCGCCGCCGTGACCGGAACGAGGGCCGGGAACTGGCGGGCGCCCTCCTTGAAGGTCTCGTCCGGGAAGGGCGCGTCGTAGGCGGCGACCTCCTCAGGCGAGAGCTCCCGGGTGGTCCCCATGTTGATGATCCCGCCGATCGGCATGACCGGAATGGTCTGGGACATGTTCAGCCAGGCTTCGAAGCCGGGGGTCAGGCCGCTGCCCACCGGAAGGCCGGTGTTCCCGGCGATCACGCCGGCGAAGCGCTCGGGGAAGGCGGCGACCAGGCGCAGGCCGATCAGGCCGCCCCAGTCCTGGCAGAACAGGACCAGGTCCTTCAGGTCGAGACCCACGAACCACTGGCTCATCCAG
>JADBZH010000134.1 GCA_020402585.1 Phenylobacterium sp.
GCAGGAGGTCGTCCGGCAGGGAGCCCGGTCCCGCCGCCAGTCCTCCGGAGAGCAGGACCAGCATCTCCGGCCGCCGGCGTCCGGGCGCGGTCGCCGCCGCCAGGGCCGCCTCGATCCGGCCGGCCAGGGTCTCGCCCCGCGCGGGGCGTCCGACCCGCATAGCGACTTGGCGAACCTGCGCAAGGCTCTCCGCCACCGTCGCCGGTGCGCCGAAGGCGGCGACCTCCACGCCCATCCGCTGCAGGGCCCGCCGGGTGGCGAGGGCGGTGTGGGTGCTGGCCAGAACGAGGTCCGGCCGCAGGAGGAGGACCTCCTCGGCGGTCTCGCCGGTCACCTGAAGGTTCGCGGCGACCGGGGCGATGGTCGAGGCCTCCGGGTCCCGGGACAGGCGGCTGATCCCGGCGATCTGGCGTCGGTCCGCCAGGTGGACCAGCAGGGCGTCGAGGCAGGGATTGAGGGAGACGATCCGCCCGGGCGCCGCCGGCCCCGCGCCCAGGCCGGCCGCCGCCGCCAGCCCTGCAGCCGCCAGACGCCGGCTCATCTCCTGCCCACTCCGGATCGCCATGGTCAGAACCGCGCCCTCAGGCCCAGGGTCGCGACCCGCCCCGGGGCGCCGTAACCCCGGACAGTCTCTGGCGCCGCGTCGGTGAGGTCCTCGATCCGTCCGTACACGGAGAGCCGGGCCCCCAGGGGCGCCTCGGCGCGCAGGCCGGCGGTCAGGCGGGACTTCAGGGGCGGGCCGCCCCAGAGGTCGCTGAGGCTCTCCCCGGCATAGTTCAGCGAAAGGCCCAGCCGAAGGTCGCCGGCAAGGGTGCGGCTGACGTCGAGCGACGCCATGTCCTTCGGGCGCCGCGCCAGGTCCTGGTCGGGGGCGCCGTCCTGGCCCTCCAGCCGCGCCCGGGTGCGGGTGTAGTTGGCGTCGAGGTCGAACCCGCCGAGCCGGCCTGAGACCGCCGCCTCCAGACCGACGGCCTGGGTCCGGTCCAGGTTGGCGTAGTAGCCGAAGCGTCCTCCGGCGCAGTTCGGATCCCCGCCGCCTGAGCAGACGGCGAAGTTGATCTGGTCCTCCGTGCGCCGCCCGAACAGGGTGAGGGACACCAGGAGGCCCCCGGCCCTCTGCTCGAGGCCCAGGTCCCAGCCGACGGCGGTCTCGGGCTGCAGGCCGGCGTTCCCGTACTCGCTGTAGAGCTGGTACAGGCTGGGCGCCCGGAAGCCCTGTCCGAGACTGGCGCGCACGAGGGTGTCGCCGCCGCCCGGCCGCCAGGCCAGGGCCGCCTGTCCGGAGCCCTGGCGCCCGAAGGACTCATGCTGGTCGAGACGCCCGGCCAGGGTCAGGGTCACGTCCTGCGCCGGAGCCCCCAGGGCCTGGAGATAGGCGGAGTCCACTCCGGTGGAGCGGCTCAGGGGCTCAGGCTCCGGGTTCCAGGGGGAGGGGGAGGCGATCCGCATCCGGCTGCGCTCGCTCTCGGCCCCGAAGGTCAGTCGCCAGGCCGGGGTTAGGGTCGCCTCGCCCTGGTATTCCCAGCGCTCCACCCGGCCCTCAGCGCGGAAGGTCTGGTCGGTCACCGCCTGGTCGGGATCGTAGGTGCGCCGTCGGGTGTCGGTGAGGGCCAGGCCCAGCCGGTTCTTCACCCGGCCATCCGCCAGCGGAAAGGTCAGGCCCGCATAGCCCAGGGCCTCGCGGGTGCGGCCCCGCTCGCGGGTGTCGGCGAAGACGTAGGCCGGGGCGGGAAAGCCGTCGAAGGCGTTGCGGGCGTCGGACCAGACCGCGCGGAGGTCGAGCCGCACCGCCTCCGACAGATCCGCCGTGAGCCGACCCGAGGCGCCGGTGCGGCGATAGCTGTCCCGCTCGGTCCCGCTGCGGGCCGCCGAGACGCCGTCGGTGGAATAGGAGTCCGCGGCCAGCCGCCAGGCCAGGGCGCCGGATCCGCCGCCGACCCCGCCGCGCAGATAGGCGGTCCCCAGCCCTCCGGCCTCGGCGGCGGCCTCGCCGAAGAATGTCCCCGGCGCCGGAAGTCCGGTCTCCAGGCTGACCACCCCGCCCATGGCCTGGCCGCCCCAGAGGGCCGACTGGACGCCGCGCAGGACCTCGATCCGACGGATGTCCCCCACCAGCAGGTTGGCCGCATCGTAGGCGCCGCCGATGACCGAGGGATCGTTCAGCCGCACCCCGTCGATGACGAACAGGGTCTGCTCGGCCTCGGCGCCGCGGATCCGCACCGCCGTGACGCCACCCGCGCCGCCATTGCGCGTCACCCCGACCCCGGGGGTGGTGGCGAGGAGGTCGGAGACCACCAGGGCCTGCCGGTCCCGGATCGTCGCCTCGGGGATGACCGTGACGCTGCGGCCGCTTTCGGACACGGCCACCGGGACGCGGTTGGCGACCACCACCACCGGCTCCACCGGCGTGTCCGCCGCGGCGGCCAGGACGGCGGCCCCGGCCAGGCTTGCAAGACTCATCGCGCCCTCCTTCGAGCGACAGGCGACCGCGCGCGCGGCCGCAACAGGCGTTTCCAGCCCGCGGATGCGGACCGGTCATGACTGTCGCCGGTCGGGTGAGACCCCGTCCTCCAGGCGCACCCCGGCCCGTCGGATGACGACGGCGTCAGGCAGGTCTCCTGGCTCGCGGGTCACTGTCCCTTGCGCGTCGCCTTCCCGGCCCGGTTCCCGAAGGTTCCCGGCCAGTGGCTTCGTGACGCGCGGACTCGCCGCTTACAGTTGCGGGGGCAGCCCGGGCCTTGCACCCGAGTTCCCTTTTCATCTCCCTCTCGGGAGAACCTGACGCAGGGCCGAAGGTAGTTCCTTCCACCGGGGCGGGTCAACGCCCGGCGCCCGAAAGGGGTTGCGCGGAGCGCCCGCCCTGCGTCATCACCCTGCAGACAGTCCTTCCGGAGCCCCAGCATGACCTTCCGCGCGCCCCTGCAGAGCCTCGACCTGGCCCTCGCCGCCGCCGGGCTTCCGGAGCTGATCGCCGCCGGCTACCCCGAGCTGGACCTGGAGACCGTCTCCGCTGTTCTCGACTCCGCCGCCGCCTTCGCCGAGGCCGAGCTCGCCCCCCTTAACCGCGACGGCGACCGGATCGGCGCCCGGTTCGAGAACGGCGTGGTCACGGGCGCGCCGGGCTTCGCCCAGGCCTATCAGGCCTTTGCGGCCCAGGGCTGGAACTCCCTGGCGGCGGACCCGGAGTTCGGCGGCCAGGGCCTGCCAAAGGTGCTGGAGCTGGCCGTCTTCGAGATGGTCCACGCCGCCAACATGGCCTTCGGCCTGTGCCCCATGCTCACCCAGGGGGCCATCGAGGCCCTGACCCTGCACGGGACCGAGCGCCAGAAGCGGATCGTCCTGCCGCGCCTCGTCTCGGGCGAGTGGACGGGCACCATGAACCTGACCGAACCCCAGGCCGGTACGGACCTGGCCGCCGTTACCGCCCGGGCCGAGCCCGACGGCGCCGGCGGCTACCGGATCACGGGCCAGAAGATCTACATCACCTGGGGCGACCACGACGCCGCCGAGAACATCTGCCACCTGGTCCTGGCCCGCCTGCCGGACGCACCCCCCGGCGTGAAGGGCATCAGCCTCTTCCTCGCTCCCAAGCGCCTGATCGACGAAGAGGGGCGGCTGGGCGAGGCCAACGCCCTGCACCCGGCCTCCATCGAGCACAAGCTCGGCATCCACGGCTCGCCCACCTGCGTCATGCTGTTCGAGGGCGCCCGGGCCGAGCTGGTCGGCGAGGCGAACAACGGCCTGGCCCACATGTTCGTCATGATGAACGCCGCCCGCCTGCAGGTGGGCGTGCAGGGGGTCGCCATCGCCGAGCGCGCCCTCCAGCAGGCCCTGGCCTACGCCCAGGACCGGGTGCAGGGCCGCCCGGCCCTGGGCGGCGAGGCCATCTTCGGCCATCCCGACGTTCGTCGGAGCCTGGGCCTGATGCGCGCCAAGGTGGAGGCCGCCCGGGCCATCTGCCTCCTGACCGGCGTCCTGGCCGACCAGGCGCGTTTCGCCCCCGACGCTGCCGCCCGGGAGCTGGCCCGCGGCCGACAGGAACTCCTGACCCCCCTCGCCAAGGCCTGGTCCACGGACATCGGCGTCGAGGTCGCCTCCATGGGGGTGCAGGTGCACGGCGGCATGGGCTTCATTGAGGAGACCGGCGCGGCCCAGCACTACCGCGATGCCCGGATCGCCCCGATCTATGAGGGGACCAACGGCGTCCAGGCCGTGGATCTGGCGGGTCGCAAGCTGTCCATGATGGGCGGCGCCCTGATGCCCGACCTCTGCGCCGAGATGGCCGCTGACGCCGCCGCCCTGGCCGGAGAGGCGGGGCTGGAAGGGGTGGGCCGCCGGCTGTCCACCGGGGTCGCCGCCCTCTCCGCCGCCACCACATGGATGCAGCAGAACCGGGGCGCGGACGCCCTGGCCGGCGCCACCGCCTACCTGCGCCTGTCCGGGGATGTCATCGGCGGCTGGATGCTGGCGCGCCAGGCCGTCCTGGCCCGCACCCGCGCCCCGGCCCTGGCGGACTCCCGCGCCGCCCTCGCCCGCCTCTTCGCCGACCAGGTCCTGGCCCAGGCGCCCGGCGTCGCCGAAGGCGTCATGGCCGGCGGCGCCGACCTCGCCCTCCTCGACGCCGCGGCCCTGGCGGGCTGAGGGTCCAGCTGAGGAGCCGTTGACCCCCTCCGGCCCGGGGCGTCGCCCCCTTGGGGGAGGAATGAGGCGGTAATTGCTCCCCCAAGGGGGAGCTGTCAGCGAAGCTGACTGAGGGGGTCAACGGCCCCTCAGCAGACCCCCTCCGGCCCGCTTCGCGGTCCACCTCCCCCTGGGGGGAGGAATGAGGCTGTAATTGCTCCCCCAAGGGGGAGCTGTCAGCGAAGCTGACTGAGGGGGTCAACGGCCTCTCAGCTGACCCCCTCCGACGCGCTTACGCGCGCCACCTCCCCCTGGGGGGAGGAATTGGGCGCTGCAACGGGGGAGCTCCCGCCGGAGGCGGGTGAGGGGGTCAACAGCCCCTCAGCTGACCCCCTCCGGCCCAGGGCCCCCGTCCGCATCGCATGAAAACTGCGTGAATACGGGCGCGAAACGCACTGGCGAGATTGACCGTCCACCCGCCTCGCGCGACGGATTCAGATCAGAGGCGAGCAAGCCTCAGTCGGCGACCGGCCATGGCCGTCAAAAGAGCCTCAAGGGCCCAGTGAGAAGGCCCTCAGGTCCTGAACCGGGAGTGCGCACATGAAGAGCAGAAGGGATCTCCTGGCGTCCATCGGCGCCGCTACGGCCCTGGGGGGATGCGACATGCGGGCGCCGCGACGCCCGTATCCGTTCCGCAATGGCCGCGGGTTGAGCTTCAATACCGTCAGGATAGACAATCTCGGGCGCACCTGTGCTGTTGGTTTCCTGGAGGAGCGTCCTGGTGGGCGAATTCGAGCGAGAATTGCGCTCTTCAATTTGGAGGCTTTGCAGCGTCAGCCAGACCGATCCTTGGTCGCAGAAAGCGTCCAGGTTGATTCCAGTTTCAATGATCGGTTGCCCCTTTTTGGAGACGAAGGGGCGCACCTATACTTTTCTCGGGTCTCCCGGGA
>JADBZH010000135.1 GCA_020402585.1 Phenylobacterium sp.
CATGTGCGAGGCGCTCGTCCTCTCCACCGTCGGGGCGCTGCTGGGCACAGCCGTCTGTGGCCTGCTGTTCAACGGCCTGTCCGCCTCCACCCTGGGTGCGGGGTTCACCCAGGTGGCCTTCAGGCTTCAGATGGGGCCGGAACTGGTGCTTCAGGCCATTGTGCTGGCCTTGGTCATCGGCTTCGTGGGTGGCGTGCTTCCGGGGATCCGGGCGGCCCGTCAAAGGCCCCTTCTCGCGCTCTGAGCAAACTCCCGGTTCAGGCGGAGATCGTGGCCGTCACGTTCGCCTCTGTCGCCCTGACCAGAACCAGGATCTGCATGGCGACCTCAGACCTGAGGCTCTCCGAACCCGCCGCGGACAATGCGCCCCTGGCGTCAGGGATAGAACCTGTCGCGGAACCTGTCCGTGTGATGGGCAAGATTCCCATGGCCCTCAATCATCGCCTTCATTGGACTTGCAAAGGCGACATACCGGATATTCGCCAGAAGGCTGAACACGGTTGCATCCACCAGGGTGGGAGAGTCGCCGAAGAACCAGTCCCGGTCGCCAAGCATGCCAGCGAGCGCCTCCAGATCCCGGCGGGCGATCGCCTCGATCTCTTCAGGACTGTGGAGGCCAAGGCCATGACCCTGGAGCTGGCGCTTCACGCCCCGGCGGGCGATCGGGGCGATAACCGTCCGGACGACCGAAGGAATCTGGCCCAGGACGGATTGCTTGAGGACCGGCCAGTTCTCATTGCGGACCCACCGGTCGAACACCATCGCCCAATAGAGGTTTTCTTCCACCAGCCTTTGGATCGCCACGGCGCGGCCCCGCTGGTCGGCGCTGAGCCCTACATCCGGATCAATGCCGAAGCGGTCTATGAGATAGGCGATGATGAAGGAGGAATCGCCGAGGGTCCGGCCGTCGTGTTCGATCCACGGCGCCTTCCGCTTGGGCCCGCCAAACGGCGTCGCCGCCGTGACTGAGGCGTGGGGCGTGCCTGTCATGCGGAGAAAGGCGTCGACCTTCAGGCAGAAGGGGCTGACCGACTTAAGACCCCACAGACCGGAGAGATGGTAGACTGTCAGCTCGGTCATGACGCTCTCTTTTCACATCAAATTGACTTAAGACCTCAATGAGAAAACTATGTCATCGTGATAGACAAAAGATACATATCCACGACTCTGCATACTACTTACCACCCTAAGTAGCGGCTTGAGAGGCAAGTGCTTGTGCTCAATCATAATCATTGAGGGCTTAATCTTAACCAAATCTATGGTACCCAAAACCTCAAGATCAAACCCCTCAGCATCAATATGGAGTATGGAAATCTCTTTTACGTTGTTATCACTGATAAGACGATCAAGAGTGATGCAAGGTATAGATATTTTCTCGATGAACGGATCGATAAATGGACTATGTTTAGTTAAATGCTGCCTCGAGAAAGATCCAATTTGATCAAACCAAGGCTTCCAGAGATCACCCATCTTTATGGCTGCGTCTCTCGGGAGGCAAAAAAATTCGACGCTACTAGAATTTGGATGAATCGCAAATTCACATACTTTAACATTCGGATTTGATTTGTGAAGAGAACGCAGCTTTTCTGCCAAATAATCAATTGGCTCGACCAAATAAGATTGTCTTTTATGAAGCAATATAGATTCATAAAGAGGATCATTAGAAACCCCATCGTTAGATCCTACTTGAATGATTACGCCACGAGAAGCAGATAGGGTATTCTCAATATGTTCTCGAATTTTCGATTTAGAAGATATAAATCTCCACAACAAGTTTCTCAGTTTACTTGGTATCGCCGCCCAGACCAACCTAATAACTGAATCCCAAAATCGCCAGGCAATTATTCTAATTTTAGTATTTGTCATTTGAATTAACTTCATTGAAAAGAGATTATATAGAAGCATCACCCCTTCCCGATGGGACGTACATAGATCTGACTAGTGATGAATAAAGAACGCACCACATCTTCATAGTCGTAACCTAACGAACAAACTGCGAAACTACAAGTGGAGCGAGGCAGTGCGATGCTGCGAGCGCAGGACGATGTGCCGGCAAAGATCAAAGAGCAGATCAAGGCTTATGGCTTTAAAACATCCGACTTCAATAATGAAATCAAGAACTTACAAAGTACGAAATTCTCGTGTGAGTAAAATATCATTATAACTCAATCACTTCGCGTATCAGAACTACTCCCACTCAATCGTCCCCGGTGGCTTCGACGTCACGTCATAGACCACCCGGTTCACACCCCTGACCTCATTGATGATCCGGGTGGCGCAGCGGCCGAGGACTTCCCAGGGGAACTCGAAGAAGTCGGCGGTCATGCCGTCGGTGGAGGTCACGGCGCGCAGGGCCAGCACATCCTCGTAGGTGCGGGCGTCGCCCATCACGCCCACCGTCTTGACCGGCAAGAGGACGGCGAAGGCCTGCCAGATGCTGTCGTAGAGGCCCGCCTTGCGGATCTCCTCCAGATAGATGGCGTCGGCCTTCTGCAGGACGGCCACCTTTTCCGGCGTGATCTCGCCGGGGATACGGATGGCCAGGCCCGGCCCCGGGAAGGGGTGGCGGCCTACGAACGGGGGCGGAAGGCCGAGCTCCACGCCCAGGACGCGGACCTCGTCCTTGAAGAGTTCGCGCAGGGGCTCGACCAGTTTGAGCTTCATGTATTCGGGCAGGCCGCCGACATTGTGGTGGCTCTTGATCACCGCCGAGGGCCCGCCCCGGGCGGAGACGCTCTCGATCACGTCCGGATAGAGAGTGCCCTGGGCCAGGAAGGCCGCGCCCTCGATCTTCGCAGCTTCGCGGTCGAAGACGTCGACGAAGAGGCGCCCGATGGTCTTGCGCTTGGTCTCCGGGTCGGTGACGCCTTTGAGCTCGCCCAGGAAAAGATCACCGGCATCAACGTGTACGAGCGGGATATTGTAGTGATCCCGGAACATGGTCACGACCTGCTCGGCCTCGTTCAGGCGCAACAGGCCCGTGTCCACGAAGACGCAGGTCAGCTGGTCGCCGATGGCCTCGTGGATAAGGACGGCGGCCACGGACGAGTCCACCCCGCCGGACAGACCGCAGATCACCCTGCCCTCACCCACCTGCTCGCGGATCCGGGCGACGGTCTCCTGCCGGAAGGAGGCCATGGTCCAGTCGCCGGAGAGGCCGGCGATGCGGTGGGTGAAGTTGCGCAGGATCAGGGCCCCGCGGGGCGTGTGGGCGACCTCCGGGTGGAACTGGACGCCATAGAACCGCCGGCCCTCGTCGGCGATGACGGCGAAGGGGCTGCCCTCGGACGAGGCGACCACCTCGAAGCCCGGCGGGATGGCGGTGACCTTGTCGCCATGGCTCATCCAGACGGTCTCGCGGTCCCCGACCTCGCCCAGGCCGTGCAGCAGGGGCGATTCCCGCTCGATGCGGATCTCGGCGCGCCCGAATTCCCGGTCATGGCCACCCTCGACCCGGCCGCCCAGCTGGGCGCAGAGGGTCATCTCGCCATAGCAGATGCCCAGGACCGGCACACCGAGGCCGAACACCCGGTCGGTGACCGAGGGGCTGTCGTCCTCGTGCACGCTGGCGGGGCCGCCCGACAGGATCACCGCCTTGGGCGCGAAGGCGTCCAGCATGACCTCGATGCGGTCGTAGGGATGGATCTCACAGTAGACGCCGCTCTCACGAAGCCGCCGGGCGATCAGCTGGGTCACCTGGCTGCCGAAATCGACGATCAGGACGCGGTCATGGACGGGGGCGGCGGTCATGCAGGGGTCCTTCCATCGGCCCGGGCCAGGACGGCGACGAAGAATCCGTCTGTGTCCGAAGTCGCCGGTGTCAGCCGGAGATAGCCTTCCGTCGTGAGGTGCGGAAGCAGGTGCGGGGCCTCCGACGCGGGAAGGATGTGGAAATCCGGATGCCGGGCCAGGAAGGCCGCGACCCGGTCCTCGTTCTCTTCGGCCAGGACCGAGCAGGTGACGTAGATCATCCGCCCGCCGGGCCGGACGTAGAGCACCCCGGCGCCGAGGACGGCGTCCTGGTCGGCCTGGCGCCGGGCCAGGGCCTCGGGCGTCAGGCGCCACTTGGTGTCAGGGTGCCGGCGCCAGGCGCCGGAGCCTGAGCAGGGCGCATCGATGAAGACCAGGTCCATCCGGCCCTCGAGGTCCTTCAGGGGGTCCGGCCGAAGGGGCGTGCGGACCTGGAGGTTGCGCACCCCCGCCCTCTCCCCGCGGCGCACCGTGTCGGCCAGCCGCCGGGCGTCAGAGTCGTAGGCGTAGACCTGCCCGGTCGAGCCCATGGCCGCGGCCAGGGCCAGGGTCTTGCCGCCACCTCCGGCGCAGAGGTCCAGCACCTGGGCGCCCTTGACGTCGCCCGCACAGGCGGCGGCGATCTGCGACCCGGCGTCCTGGACCTCCATCCATCCCTTGACGAACTCAGGCAGGCTCTCGACCGACGGGGTCCGTTCCGCAGCGGCGGGAGGATCGATCCGAAGGCCCAGGGGCAGGTCGGGGATGGGATGGGCGCCCAGGGGACCCGCCGCCTTCAGGGCGCGGTCCGGGTCGCTCTTGAGGGTGTTGACGCGCAGGTCG
>JADBZH010000136.1 GCA_020402585.1 Phenylobacterium sp.
AGCTGACTGAGGGGGTCAACGGCGGCTCAGCAGACCCCCTCCGGCCCGCTGCGCGGTCCACCTCCCCCTGGGGGGAGGAATTACATGCTCAATTGCTCCCCCAAGGGGGAGCTGTCAGCGAAGCTGACTGAGGGGGTCAATGGCGGCTCAGCGGACCCCCTCCCCCCGGGGGGAGGAATGAGAGAGCCATTGCGCCCCAGATGCCGATTCGACCTGGACGCCGGCGGCGGGCTATCTTCTGGGCGTGCGGTTCGACGAAGCCTTCCTCGATGAGATCAAGTCACGCCTCCGGCCCTCGGACGTCATCGGCCGGACCGTGAAGCTGCAGAAGCGCGGCCGCGAGTTCGTGGGCCTGTCGCCCTTCACCAAGGAGAAGACGCCGTCCTTCTACGTGAATGACGACAAGGGCCAGTTCTTCGACTTCTCGTCGGGCAAGACCGGCGACCTGATCGCCTTTCTCCAGGAGAGCGAGCGTCTGTCCTTCGTCGAGGCGGTGGAACGGCTCGCGGCTGAGGCGGGTCTGTCCCTTCCGGCGCCTGATCCGCGCTCTGCCGAGCACGAGAAGAAGCGCCAGGGACTCTCGGACTGGATGGGTCTGGCCGCCCAGTGGTACGCCCGGATGCTGGCGGCCCCCCAGGGCGCGACCGCCCGGGCCTATCTGGAGCGACGCGGCCTGCCGGCCTCAGACTGGGAGCGCTTTGGCCTGGGCTTTGCGCCCTCCGGGCGGACTGGCCTGAAGGACTACCTCGTCGCCAAGGGCGCCCGCCCGGCGGAGCTGGTCGAGGCGGGCCTGCTGATCGCGCCCGAGGATGGAGGCGCGCCCTACGACCGGTTCCGCGACCGGATCATCTTTCCGATCGTCGAGGGGCGGGGGCGCATCGTCTCCTTCGGCGGCCGGGCCATGGATCCGGAGGCCCGGGCCAAGTACCTGAACGGGCCCGAGACCGAACTCTTCCACAAGGGCCGCACCCTTTACGGCCTGCCGGAAGCCCGGCGCCTGCTGGCCGCCGCCCCGCCCGACGCCGACCCGCCCCTGGTGGTGGTCGAGGGCTACATGGACGTCATCGCCTGCCAGAGGGCGGGCGTGGCCGCCGTGGCGCCCCTGGGCACGGCCCTCACCGAAGAGCAGATGGACCTGCTCTGGCGGCGGCATCCCGAGCCGACCCTGTGCTTCGATGGCGACCGGGCGGGCCGGCAGGCGGCCTTCCGCGCCATGGACCGGGCCCTGCCCCTCCTGACCCCCGGGCGCAGCTTCCGCTTCAGCGTGGTGGAGGGGGGCAAGGACCCTGACGATGTCCTGCGCGAGCAGGGCGCCGCGGCCCTCCGGAGCCAGCTGTCGCGCACCACGGGCTTCTCGGAGATGCTGTTCCGCCGGGAGCTGGAGGCCGAGCCCCTGGACACGCCGGAGCGCCGCGCCGGCCTCAAGGCCCGGCTCCGCGCCGCCGCCTCGCGCATCGCCGACAAGGACCTGCAGTCCGCCTATCGCGACGACCTCCTGTCCCGGTTCGAGGCGGCCCTGCCGGCCCGGGCGCCGTCTTCGCAGGGCGGGGATTTCCGGCGGAGGCGCGCGCCCGGCGGCCGGACCTGGATCGATCCGGCGCCCACTTCCCTCGGTCGCAGCGCCGCCCGCCGGCTGGCGGCCGCCCTCAACCTGCCCGCCGCGGCCCTCATGAAACGCGTCCTCGCGGATCCGGCCTGCCTGGACGACCATCTGGAGTCCCCCTTCGCCGCAGGCGGCTTCGGGGAACAGGATCTCGCCGGATTGGCCAAGGAAATCATCCGGCTGCGTCTGGAGTCTGAGCATCTTGACACTCAGGGGCTCGCGCGCCATCTGGCAGGGAGAGATTTTGAAGCTCTTCTGACAGACATCGATCGGGCCGCAGCGAAATCGGGCGCGCCCTTCCTGAAACCGGATGTCTCCCTCGAGGACGCAAGATCGCAGTGGTCGCAGGCCTTCGCCCGCCTCTCGAGGTTGGCGGCCCTCGATGAAGCGTTGTCCGCCGCCAAGGGCGATCTTGGCGGGGCGTTGTCCATGGACGCCTTCTCGAGGTTGAAAGGTGAGCGCGACCGTCTGCGGCGACAGATCCGAAACTGGCAGGACGAACCCTGACGAAGGCGCGCCTGCGCTGCACCCTTTCGAGCTTCGGAACCCTGCCGGGTCCGGAAAGCGGAGACCTTGATGAGCACCACCCCCGCCGAAACTGAAGTCGTCGACACCCCCTCGAGCGACGGGCCCCTGCTCGATCTCACCGACGCCGGCGTCAAGAAGTTCATCAAGCAGGCCAAGGCCCGCGGCTACGTCACCATGGACGAGCTGAACAAGGTGCTTCCCTCTGAGGAGGTCACCTCGGAGGCCATCGAAGACACCCTGGCCATGCTGTCCGAGATGGGCGTCAACGTGGTGGAGGCCGAGGAGGACGCCGAGGGCGGGGAGGTGGCGGTCCGCGAGGAGACCGCCATTGTCGAGACCCAGAAGGAGGCCGCCTACGACCGTACGGACGATCCGGTCCGCATGTATCTGCGCGAAATGGGATCGGTGGAGCTCCTGTCCCGCGAGGGCGAGATCGCCATCGCCAAGCGCATCGAGGCCGGCCGCGACACCATGATCCGCGGCCTCTGCGAAAGCGCCCTGACCTTCGAGGCCATCATGGTCTGGCGGGAGGAGCTGGGCACTGGTCGCATCCTGCTGCGCGAGGTCATTGACCTTGAGCAGACCTATGGCGGCGTCAGCGCCGCCGCCGAGGCCCTGGCCGAAAGCGAGTCCGCCGAGGTCACCGAGGACGGCGAGGCCGCCGCCAAGGCCGAGGGTGAAGAGGACGACGACGACTTCGACGACGGCGCCGGCCCGACCATCAGCGCCATGGAGAGCGAGCTGCGCGAAGGCGTCATGCTGACCCTCGACGCCATCGCCGCCGAGTTCGACGCCTTCCGCGCCCTTCAGGAGAAGCTGGTCGGCAAGCGCCTGAAGGGCGAGGACCTCTCCGAGGCCGACCGCAGCGCGCACGCCGCCGCCAGCGGGACCATCGTCCAGCACCTCAAGACCCTGAAGCTGAACAACAACCGCATCGAGGCCCTGGTCGAGCAGCTCTACGCCATCAACAAGCGGCTGGTCGGCCTGGAAGGGCGCCTGATGCGCCTGGCCGACAGCTACGGCATCAACCGCGGCGAGTTCCTCAAGACCTATCTGGGCGCCGAGCTCGACCCCACCTGGACCGATAAGGTCAAGGCCCTGGGCGTGCGCTGGACCAAGTTCGCCGAGAACGAGGCGGGCCAGGTCCTCGCCATCCGCCAGGAGATCGCCTCCCTCGCCACCGAGTCCGGCGTGCCGATCGACGAGTACCGGCGCATCGTCCAGACCGTCCAGAAGGGCGAACGCGAGGCCCGCCAGGCCAAGAAGGAGATGGTCGAAGCCAACCTTCGCCTGGTCATCTCCATCGCCAAGAAGTACACGAACCGCGGCCTGCAATTCCTTGATCTTATTCAGGAAGGCAACATTGGGCTCATGAAGGCCGTGGACAAGTTCGAGTACCGCCGGGGCTACAAGTTCTCGACCTACGCCACCTGGTGGATCCGGCAGGCCATCACCCGATCCATCGCCGACCAGGCCCGGACCATCCGCATCCCCGTGCACATGATCGAGACGATCAACAAGATCGTCCGGACCTCGCGCCAGATGCTGCACGAGATCGGCCGCGAGCCGACCCCCGAGGAGCTGGCCGAGAAGCTGGCCATGCCCCTCGAGAAGGTCCGCAAGGTCCTGAAGATCGCCAAGGAGCCCATCAGCCTCGAGACGCCCATCGGCGACGAGGAGGACTCGCACCTGGGCGACTTCATCGAGGACAAGAACGCCGTCCTGCCCATCGATGCGGCCATCCAGTCCAACCTGCGCGAGACCACCACCCGGGTCCTGGCCTCCCTGACCCCCCGCGAGGAGCGGGTCCTGCGGATGCGCTTCGGCATCGGCATGAACACCGACCACACCCTCGAGGAGGTCGGTCAGCAGTTCAGCGTGACCCGCGAGCGGATCCGCCAGATCGAGGCCAAGGCCCTTCGCAAGCTCAAGCACCCCAGCCGCAGCCGCAAGCTGCGCAGCTTCCTCGACAGCTGAGGCGCGGCTGACCCCCTCCGTCCCGGGGCGCCGCCCCGGGCCACCTCCCCCTGGGGGGAGGAATGAGGCTGCAATTGCTCCCCCAAGGGGGAGCTGTCAGCGAAGCTGACTGAGGGGGTCTGCGGCCCCTGAGGCCTTGGCCTAGCTCCAGGCGTAGTTGAAGCTGATGGAGATGCGCGGGGTGCGGGCCCGGTTGGGCGGCACCTCGTGGCGCAGCCAGCTTTCCCAGAGGAAGACCGTTCCCGGCGCCGGCGCTAGGGAGACGAAGGTGCGCTCGGCCTCCGGCGCATCGGTGCGGCGGGGCGGGGCGGCCATCATCTGGGGCAGGCGGGGGTCCTCCAGCCGCAGGGCCGAGGCCCCGGGCGGCGTGGCGACATACATCGTCCCCGAGATCACGCTGTGCGGGTGGATGTGGCCGGAGTGGCCGGCGCCGGGCTTGAGGATGTTGACCCAGAGGCTGTCCATCTTCAGCCGCCCTGCGCCGAGGTCCAGGTGCAGGTCCCTCGCATAGTCGCGCACGATCCGGTCCAGCCGGCGCCTCAGGTCGTCGAAGACGCTGGCCCGCCGGGGCAGGTCGTCGAGGGAGGCGTAGGAGGTGTAGCCGCCGTAGCCGGTCCTCCGGCACCAGTCGCGCCCGGCGGCGTCCTCGGCCTCCAGCATGCGGCAGGCGGCCTCCAGGTCGGCGAGGAGGGCGTCGAAGCCCTTCTGCCCGGCCAGGCTAGTTTCACAGATGCGGGTGGGGAAGAGGTCGCGGACGGTCATGCCTGACCGCTAGGCCGGGTGGGGGCCGCTGTCAAAACCCGATGGCGGTGGGGATCAGGTGAGGATGTTGAGGAGAGCGCCCTGCATCTCGTCGGCGGTCTTGATGACGGCGACATTGGCGCTGAAGGCGGTCTTGGCCAGGGTCATGTCCACGATCTCGGAGGCGAGGTCGACATTGGCGCCTTCCACCCCCATGCCCGCGATCCTCTGGGCGGACTCGGCGAAGCGGTTCGAGGCGGCGACAAGCCCGTACTGGGCGATGGCGATCGGGTTCATGATCTGGGTCTCCGGACGCCCCATCGTGAACGCTCCGGGGTAAATGAAAAACCCCCGAAAGAGGGTGAAGACGGGTTAAGGTCTGCAAGTTCGCCTCGTCGCCGCCTGAAGGAGCGCTTCCATGCTTGTGGCCCTCTGGTTCGCCGCCGCCGTCACCACCGTCTGCCTCGAGGTGGACGGAAGCCTTTCACCGGTGGTCTGCAAGGGCCCCGGAACCCGCCTCGACGCCCGCACCGAGGTCTGCGAATGCCCGACCGGCCGCCGGACCGAGGCGCCGGTCTGCGCCGCCGGCGAGGTTCCCCCATCGGACAACCGGGCCCTGAACGTCTTCCGGCGCAAGGCCGGCGCGGATGGAAGCCTGGTCGGGGATCGTTTCCAGGACCGGCCCGTCTGCGTCCTCCCTTCTGGCGGCCCCCTGCGGCGGCCCTGATTTCGCCTTGAAGATCGGCAGGCTGGCGTCACTGGAGACGCTCATCATGAAGACCCTCTTTCCCGCCTGGCTCGCCGGGCTTGTCCTCCTCCTCGCCGGCCCCGCCCTGGCCCAGGTCGCTCCCGGCCTGCCCGAGGACCCCGGCGGCGCCGTCGTCGAGGAGCTGGTCGTCCAGGCCAAGGAGCCCGGGCCCGCCTGGTGGGTGGTCCGCGACGGGGACTCCACGGTCTACATCCTGGGCATGCCCAGCGGCCGCATCCCCCCGAAGTCGGGATGGGACCGGCGCTACCTGGATCGCCGGCTCGTGGGCGCCCACAGCCTGATCCTCGCCGATGCCGTCCGCGTCAGCGTCGGGGTTTCGTCCTTCGGCGAGGCGCTGCGCCTCTACCGCAGCCTGAGGTCTGACGTGGCGCTGGAGACCCGCCTGCAGGAGCCCCTGCGGTCCGAGTTCATCGCCGCCCGGCAGAAGGTCGGCCAGCCCGAGCGGCGCTATGCGAGCTGGTCGCCCTTCATCGCCTCCCTGATGCTGGTGAGCGACTCCGCGCCCAAGGGCTGGGTCAGTCCCCGGGAGGATGTCATCCGGGCCGCGCGGAAGGCGAAGGTGAAGCGGGTCGAGGCGCCCGCCCATGACGCCAGCAATATGGCCGGCGAGCTTCTCGGGTCCATGAATCCGGCCCTTGAGACCGCCTGCCTCTCCGCCGCTGTCCGCACGGTGCGGCGCGCGCGTCCGGCGGCGACGGCCGAGGGCTGGGCGAAGGGCGATGTGGCCGCCGCCCTCACAGGGCCCCGCGACTTTGAGGGCTGCCTGCTCCTGCTGAACGGCGGCGCGCAGATCTGGCGGACCATTGTCTCCGACCACACCAACCTGATCGCCAACGCCCTGAAGACCCCCGGCCACAGCGTCGCCCTCGTGGACATCAACGCCATGGTCGCCGAGGAGGGCGTGATCCGCCGGCTGGAGTCCCGCGGCCTGGCGGTCACGGGCCCCGGCGGGAGCTGAGCCGCCTCAGAACAGGGGCGGGCCCTTGCCGAGGGCGGCGTAGGTCTGCTTCTGGAAGATGGGCAGGGCGGCGCGGGCGCCCATGCGCTGGCCGGTGGCCACCTGGCTGGCGGACTCCGGACCCAGCTCCATGGAGTTCTGGATCAGGTAGATCAGGATCAGGTCCTCTTCCGGATCGGCCTGCCACCAGGTGCCGAAAGCGCCCGGCCAGCCGAAGGCGCCCGCCGAGCCGGCGCCCATCCAGGCCTGCTTCTCCGGGTCGGTGATGACCGAGACGCCGAGGCCGAAGCCCTGGCCCATCCAGAAGGGGATGCCCATGAAGGGGATCGCGCGCTGCTCCGGGGTCAGCCGGTTGGCGGCCATCATGGCGAAGGTGTCCTCGCCGATCAGCCGCACGCCGTTCAGCTCGCCCCGGTTCATCATCAGGCGCGCGAAGGTCAGGTAGTCGTCGACGGTGGAGATCAGGCCGCCGCCCCCCGCGCAGAAGGCCGGCGGATGGTCCTCGTGGACGAAGGAGACGTCCTTGAGCGGCGCGCCCTCCTCGGCCTTG
Organism: Phenylobacterium sp.; assembly: GCA_020402585.1. Lineage (GTDB taxonomy): Bacteria > Pseudomonadota > Alphaproteobacteria > Caulobacterales > Caulobacteraceae > Phenylobacterium. The sequence goes on from JADBZH010000136.1 coordinate 7,127, forward strand.
TAGAGCTTGGCCATCCGGTCGCGCTTCTCCGGCGGGCACCAGAAGTCGGTGTCCGTCATGCCGAGGGGCTCCAGGATCCGCGCCTTCAGGAAGTCCTGGTAGCTGGTCCCGGCGACGCGCCCGACCAGGAAGCCCAGGACGTCGGTGGCGTGGCTGTAGTGGAAGCGCTCGCCCGGGGCGTAGGAGAGGGGCAGGCCGGCCAGCCGCTCCATCCACTGGTCCGGTCCGTGCGGGTTGCCCAGGGGCGGGCCCAGCACCTCCTGGTAGGCGTGGGCGATGGGCCCCACCGAGGTGAAGCCATAGGCCAGGCCTGAGCGGTGGGTCAGGAGGTCCTCGACCGTGATGTCGCGCGGCGCGTCGACCACCTCGTCCAGGGGGCCGGTCGCCGACTTCAGCACCTTCATGCCCGAGAATTCCGGCGCCCACTTCGTGATCGGGTCGTCCAGCTTCAGCCGGCCCTCTTCCAACAGCATGAGGGCCAGGACCGAGGTCATGGGCTTGGTCATGGAGGCGATGCGGAACATCGTGTCCCGGGTCATGGGCTTGTCTGCGGCGATGTCGCGCTTGCCCAGGGTGTTGAGCTGGACGATCTCGCCCTTGCGCCAGGTCAGGGTGACGAAGCCGGACAGGTCGCCCGCGTCGATCACCCCCTGCAGGGCGCCGGGGATCCGGTTGATGAGGTTCATGTCCATGGTCGTCCTCCCGCCGGGCGCTGCGCCCCGTTCTTGCGATTGCGGTGCGTGTTGTCCCGTCCGGCGGCGGGAGCGTCAAGCCGGCGTCGCATCCCGGCGGGAACAGGGATAGATTGTTCCCCTCACCGGAGTAGCGCCATGTCGACCCAGACCCGTCTCTGGCTCCCCCTCGTTTCCGTCCTCGCCCTGGTCGCGGCCTGTTCGCCGCCCCTTCCGTCCGGAGTGGACCCCGATGCGCTGAAGGCGGCGGTGGGCAAGGCGGTGGGCGATCCCAACACCTGCGTGGTGCTCGCCGAGGCGGGAACGGGGCGGAGCGTCTGGCGCTATGGCTCAAGCCGGGCTTGCGGCCTGGCCTGGCCCGCCTGCAGCGGCGCCGAGGTGCGCACCGTCGAGCAGTTGATGAAGACGACGGGCCGCGAGGGCGCCGAGATCTGGGCCTCCTGCCCCTCCAACGCCGACCAAAGCCGCACGGTCGCCTGGGCCGCGGGCCCCACGCCCGGCCGGCCCGGGCTGGTCTTCACCGCCGTGATGGAGGGCCCCAACACCCCGCCCGGCGTGGTGCTGGGCGACAAGCTCCGCACCGCCTTCGAGCGCGGCGGCCTGTCCCCGGCCAGCTAACTCCTTCGCCCAGGAAAAGGGGGCGGCTCAGAGGCCGTTGACCCCCTCAGTCAGCTTCGCTGACAGCTCCCCCTTGGGGGAGCAATTGGGTCGGTAATTCCTCCCCCAAGGGGGAGGTGGCGCGCGCAAGCGCGACGGAGGGGGTCAACGAGATCGCCGTTGACCCTCAGCCTGATCCTAGAGCCGGCGGGGGATCACCACCTGCAGGGACTCATAGCCCTTCACGAAGGTCGAGAAGACCCGCTTGGGCTCGGAGACGACGACGATCTCGGGGAAGCGCTTCAGGATCTCTTCCCAGATCACCCGCAGCTGCAGTTCGGCCAGGCGGTTGCCCACGCAACGGTGGATGCCGAAGCCGAAGGACAGGTGCTGGCGGGGGCGGGGCCGGTCGATGATGTAGGCGTCTGGGTTCTCGATGACCTCATCGTCGCGGTTGCCCGAGACGTACCACATGACGACCTTGTCGCCCTTGCGGATCAGCTTGCCGCCCAGCTCGTAGTCGGCCAGGGCGCGGCGGCGCATGTGGGCGAGGGGGGTCTGCCAGCGGATGGTTTCGGAGACCATGGATGGGATCAGGTCCGGATTGGCGCGCAGCTTGGCGTACTGGTCCGGATTCTTGTTCAAGGCGTAGACCGACCCGGTAATGGTGTTGCGGGTGGTGTCGTTGCCGCCGACGGTCAGCAGGACGACGTTGCCGAAGTACTCCCGCGGGCTCATGTTCCGGGTCGCCTCGCCGTGGGCCAGCATGGAGATCAGGTCGCCGGTGGGATCAGAGTTGACCCGCTGGTTCCAGAGCTCGGTGAAGTAGGCGTGGTACTCGACGAAGATCTGCATCTTCTGCTCGGGGGTGTCGATCAGGCCGTGGCCGGGCGCTGCGGTCACCACGTCCGACCAGTAGGTCAGCTTGCGACGGTCCGCCTGGTCCACCCCGAAGAGGGTGGCGAGGGTCATGGCGGTGAGCTCCATCGAGACCTTGTCGACCCAGTCGAAGGTCTCGCCGATGGGCAGGCTGTCGAGGATCTGGCCCGCCCGCTCGCGGATCAGAGGCTCGAGGAGGGCGAGGTTGGTGGGCGAGACCGCCGGGGTCACCGTCTTGCGCTGGATGTCGTGCTTGGGCGGGTCCATGGCGATGAACATGGGCAGGGGGCCCTCGCCGCCGATCTGTTCGAAGATCGTGATGCCGCCCTCTGACGAGAACACCTGGTGGTTGGTGTCGACGGCCATGATGTCGTTGTACTTGGTCACCGACCAGTAGGGGCCATGGTCGCTGTCCGGCGTGAAGTGGACCGGGCTGTCCTTCCGGAGGCGCTCGAAATACGGCCACATGACGTCGTTCTGGAAGAGATCGGGCTGGGCCGGGCTGAAGGTGGCCAGGTCAATCTCCTGGGCCCGGGCGCGGTGGTCGGCCGCGAGATCGAGGTTGCCGTCGCTCATGGTGTATCTCTCCCGCATCGCACGCCCGGCGCATTCCGGGCTTAGATTCATGACGCAGGCGTCAACTTAGTGCGGAACCGGGGAAATTCCAACGCCTGCGGCCCGTCTTCCGTGCTGGCCCGGAGCGACCGGCCGCACTAGAAAGGACGTCCTTTTCTGGGAGACCGCCATGGCCCTTGACGCCGATACCCGCGACCAGCTCGTCGAGACCGTCCGCCGCTTTGTCACCGAGCGCCTTCGGCCGCTGGAGGCTCAGGTGTCGGAGAACGACGCTATCCCGGATGAGGTGATCGAGGAGATGAAGGCCCTTGGCCTCTTCGGCCTGTCGATCCCGTCAGAGTATGGCGGCCTGGACCTGGGCATGGAGGAGGAGGTCCTCGTCGCCCTGGAGCTGGGGCGGACCAGCCCGGCCTTCCGCTCGGCCTTCGGCACCAATGTCGGCATCGGCGCCCAGGGCCTGGTCATGTTCGGCAACGCCGCCCAGAAGGCGAAGTACCTGCCCGGCATCGCCTCGGGTGAGATCATCACCTCCTTCGCCCTGACCGAGCCCGAGGCGGGGTCGGACTCCGCCGCCGTCCAGACCCGGGCCATCCGCGACGGCGACCACTACGTGCTGAACGGCGCCAAGCGCTACATCACCAACGCCAACAAGGCCGACCTGTTCACCGTCATGGCCCGGACCGACCCCTCCAAGCCGGGCGGCGGCGGGGTCTCGGCCTTCCTGGTGGAGCGGAACCTGCCGGGCCTGTCGGTGGGCAAGCCCGAGAAGAAGATGGGCCAGCAGGGCGCCCATATCTGCGACGTCATCTTCGACAATGTCCGGGTGCCGGTCGAGAACCGCCTGGGCGGGGAAGGCGAGGGCTTCAAGGTCGCCATGCAGGTGCTGGACCGCGGCCGGCTGCACATTTCCGCCGTCTGCGGCGGCGTGGCCGAGCGGCTGATCGCCGACTGCGTGGCCTATGCCTCCGAGCGCAAACAGTTCGGCCAGGCCATCTCCCAGTTCCAGCTGGTGCAGGGGATGATCGCCGACTCCAAGACCGAGTCCCTCGCCGCCAGGGCCCTGACCCTGGAGACCGCCCGCAAGCGCGATGCCGGCGAGAGCGTCACCATGGAGGCGGCGGCGGCCAAGTATTTCGCCTCCGAGATGGTCGGGCGCGTGGCCGACCGGGCGGTGCAGATCTTCGGCGGCGCCGGCTACATCGCCGACTACGGGATCGAGCGGTTCTACCGGGATGTGCGTATCTTCCGGATCTATGAGGGCACCAGCCAGATCCAACAGGTCATCATTTCGCGTGAGACCCTGAAGCGGGGCGGCTGACCATGGCCGTGGACATGGAGGCGGTGATCCTGGAGGTGGTTTCCGCCCTGCCGCCCGGCAAGTCGGTCTCCTCCGAGGCGGTTGCGCGCGCGGCGGACCCCGAGAACTGGCGGCGGCTGACCGGGCATGTCCGGGGCGCGGCCAAGGGCCTGGCGCGGCAGGGAAAGATCGTGATCCTGAGGCACGGCAAGCCCGCCGATCCCGAGGCCTTCAAGGGTGTTTACCGCCTCAGGCTGCCCGACGCCGAGTGAAGAGGGGGGAGTCCGTTGACCCCCTCCGGCCCGCTTCGCGGTCCACCTCCCCCTGGGGGGAGGAATTACAGAGCCATTGCTCCCCCAAGGGGGAG
>JADBZH010000137.1 GCA_020402585.1 Phenylobacterium sp.
GCCCTCGCGGCGGCGTCCAGCGGGGTGGGCCTGGGATGGCGGCGGCGATTCCGTTGACCCCCTCCGGCCCGCTGCGCGGCCCACCTCCCCCTGGGGGGAGGAATGAGAGAGCCAATTGCTCCCCCAAGGGGGAGCTCCGACCGAAGGTCGGTGAGGGGGTCAGCTGAGGGGCCGTTGACCCCCTCCGGCCCGCTGCGCGCGCCACCTCCCCCTGGGGGGAGGAATTGGGGAGGCAAGGGGAGCTCTGTGCGGAGCGGGGGTCAGCTGAGATGCCGTTGACCCCCTCCGGCCCGCTACGCGGTCCACCTCCCCCCCTGGGGGGAGGAGTTTTTGGGTGGGACGGCCCCCCTTTTCCCTGCGCGCCGGAACGGTAGAATGCACGAAGGCCGGTTCGCGGCGCGGGGAGGGGATTTTCCCGACCCTGGTTTTACTGTACGACGTAAACATTCAGGTTTCAGAACAGGAATTCACCCTTGGCCCTGCCTCCCATTCTTTCCCAGCGCCTGCGCCTGCCCGTCATCGCCTCGCCGCTGTTCATCATTTCCGGACCCGACCTCGTCATCGCCCAGTGCAAGGCGGGCGTGGTGGGCTCCTTCCCCTCGCTGAATGCGCGGCCGATCAGCCAGCTGGACGAGTGGCTGGCCCGGATCACCGAGGAACTGGCCGACTGGGACCGCAAGAACCCCGACCAGCCCTCCGCCCCCTTCGCCGTGAACCAGATCGTCCACAAGACGAACAACCGGCTCGATGAGGATGTGGCCCTCTGCAAGAAGTACAACGTGCCGTTGGTCATCACCTCGCTGGGGGCCAATGTCGACATGAACAAGGAGATCCACTCCTGGGGCGGCGTCATCCTGCATGACGTGATCAACGACAAGTTCGCCCGCAAGGCGATCGAGAAGGGCGCCGACGGCCTGATCCCCGTGGCGGCCGGCGCCGGCGGCCATGCCGGCGGCCTGTCGCCCTTCGCCCTGATGCAGGAGCTGCGCCAGTGGTTCGACGGGCCCATCGCCCTGTCGGGCTCCATCGCCTGCGGCCGCTCCATCCTGGCCGCCCAGGCCATGGGCGCGGACCTGGCCTATATGGGCTCGGCCTTCATCGCGACGAAGGAGGCCAACGCCGTGCAGGGCTACAAGGACATGATCGTCGAGAGCACGGGCGAGGACATCGTCTATTCGAACCTCTTCACCGGCGTGCACGGCAACTATCTGCGGCCCTCCATTGAGCGGGCGGGCCTGGACCCGGAAAACCTGCCCCAGGCGGACCCCTCGAAGATGAACTTCGGCTCGGGCGGCAATACCGAGGCCAAGGCCTGGAAGGACATCTGGGGCTGCGGCCAGGGCATCGGCGTACTCAACGACATTCCCTCGACGGCGGACTTCGTCGACCGGCTGGCGGCGGAGTACGAGACGGCCAAGGCCGAGCTGGCGGCCAAGACAGCCCTGACCTCGGGACGTCACCTGGCGGCCGTCTGACCGGACGGAGCGGACTGAAATCGGGGGGCGGAGCGCAGGCTCCGCCCCTCTTTTTTTGCGCCGGCGCCGCTTACACCCGCCCGTTCATCGCATCGCCCGCATCGCGGGGCAGGCGCAGGTAGAAGGCCAGGGAGACGAAGGTCACCGCTCCGATGACCAGGAAGATGGGGGCGATGACCGCGGCGGTCAGGGTGGTCTGCCCCTGCACCTGCATGGAGACGGTCAGGAGGGTGGCGGCCAGGCCGATGCCGATGGACTGGACCAGCTGCTGGGCCATGGAGGACATGGTCGAGGCGCGGCTCATCCGGTCGGCCTCGATGTCGGCGTAGGCCATGCCGTTCAGGCTGGTGAACTGGAGGGAGCGGAAGAAGCCGCCGACCAGGAGGACTCCGACGATCAGGAGGTGGGGGGTGGCGGGGCCGAAGGCGGCGCAGGCCATGAAGCTGAGGCCGACGATGAAGGTGTTGACCACCAGGACCCGGCGGAAGCCGAACCGGCGCAGGATGGGCGGGGCGGCGGTCTTCATGACGAGGGCGCCGGCGGCGCTGACGAAGGTGAGCAGGCCGGCCTGGAGGGCGTTCATGCCCAGGGCGACCTGGAAGAGCAGGGCCAGCAGGAAGGGGTTGGCCCCCACGGCCATCCGCATGAAACCTCCGCCCACCACCGAGGCCCGGAAGGTGCCGACCCGGAAGAGGCTGGTGTCCAGGATGGCGTGGGGATTGCCCCGGGCGTAGCGGGCATAGGCCCAGAGAAGGCCGCCGCCCGCCGCAAAGAGGCCGGCGACGAGGAAGGGCGGCAGGACGTCCCGGCCCAGGGTCTCGAAGCCGAAGATCAGGGCGGCGAGGCCCAGGCCGGTCAGGGCCACGCCCGGCCAGTCGATGGGCGCCACATCCTCCCCGGCCACCCGGGGCACATGGCGCAGGACGAGGACGAGGCCGACGGCGGCGATGGGCAGGTTGATGAAGAAGATCCAGCGCCAGTCGGCGAAGGTGACGATGGCGCCGCCGAGGACCGGGCCGATCACCGGGCCAAGGAGGGCGGGCATGGTCAGGATGGAAAGGGCGCCGACGAGCTGGGACTTGGGCGTGGTGCGCAACAGGACCAGCCGGCCGACCGGACCCATGAGGGCGCCGGCCGCGCCCTGGGCGATCCGGGCGGCCACGAGCGCGGGAAGGGATCCGGCCAGGCCGCAGGCGGCGGAGGCCAGGGCGTAGAGGAGGATGGACGCGACGAAGACCCGACGGGCGCCGAACCTGTCGGCGGCCCAGCCGCTGACCGGCAGGAAGACGGCGGCGGCCAGCATGTAGAGGGTGATGGCGAGGTTCAGCCGGAGCGGCTCCACGCC
>JADBZH010000138.1 GCA_020402585.1 Phenylobacterium sp.
ATGGCCCGGGAGCGCCTGGCCTCCGCCGGGCTGGAGCCGAAGTCCCTGCGCACCTATGCCGGACCGCGCCGGTTGACCCTGGTGGCCGAGGGGGTCGCAGCCGCCCAGCCGGACCGGAAGGAGGAGCGCAAGGGCCCCCGGACCTCGGCGCCTGAGGCGGCGCTTGAGGGCTTTCTCCGTTCCACCGGCCTGACCCGCGACCAGCTGGTCGAGCGCGACGGCGTCTGGTTTGCAGAACTGACGACGACCGGCCGCGCCACGCCCGAGGTCATCGCCGAGATCGTTCCGGACATCATCCGCAACTTTCCCTGGCCGAAGTCCATGACCTGGGGAACCGGGACCCTCCGCTGGGTACGCCCCCTCCGGCATGTGCTCTGCATCTTCGGGGGCGCGCCCGTTCCGTTTGACGTGGATGGGATCGCGAGTGTGGATTTCGCGGTCGGACACCGGTTCATGGGCTCGAACCGTCCCTTCCGGGTCAAGAGTTTCGCCGCCTACCGCAGGGGGCTGGAGAAGCGGTTCGTCCTCCTCGACGCCGAGGACCGCAAACTGCGCATCCTGATCGAGGCGCGCCGGTTGTGCGCGGACCGGGGGCTGGAGCTGGTCGAGGACGCTGGGCTTCTGGATGAAGTGGCCGGTCTGGCGGAATGGCCGGTTCCCATCCTGGGCGACATGGATCCGGACTTCCTGTCCCTGCCGCCGGAAGTGATCCGCACCTCCATGCGCAATCACCAGAAGTACTTCGCCGTGAGGGACCCGGCCAGCGGCCGCCTCGCGCCGCACTTCGTCACGGTGTCCAACATCGCCGCGCCCGACGGTGGAGCGGTCATCGCGGCGGGCAACGCCAAGGTCCTGTCAGCCCGGCTCTCGGACGCCCGGTTCTTCTGGGATGAAGACCGGAAGGTCAGCCTGGAGTCCCGGCTGGAAAAGCTGAAGTCCGTGACCTTCCACGCCAGGCTGGGCGCCCTTGCCGAACGGGTCGAGCGCCTGGAGCACCTGGCTGGCGCCCTGTCGCCCCGGGTGGGCGCTGATGCGGCCAAGGCCGCCCTGGCCGCCCGGCTCTGCAAGGCCGACCTGACCACCGGCATGGTCGGCGAGTTCCCGGAACTGCAGGGCCTCATGGGCGGCTATTACGCCCTCGAGGAAAAACTGACCCCGGTGACGGCGGAGGCGATCCGCGACCATTACCGACCCGTGGGTCCTTCCGATGAGGTTCCTGACCGTCCGGTGACCATGGCCGTGGCCCTCGCCGAGAAGCTGGACACCCTGACGGCCTTCTTCGCCATCAACGAGAAGCCGACCGGCTCGCGGGATCCCTACGCCCTGCGCCGGGCGGCCCTCGGCGTGATCCGGATCCTGCTGACCTCCGAGGTGCGGGCGCCGGTCCGGGAGTTGGTGGCCGACTGGTACCGTTCGTTGCGCTGTTTCGTCGATCCCGGCCGGGCGCTCTACGCCTCCTCCCGTCGAACCACCGGTTATCTCGGCTCGCGCCCGCGCGAGGACTCCGAGGTCTTCCAGACCTATGTCGAGGAGTTCGAGGCCGCCCTTCTGGAAGCCGAGCCCATGGTCGTGGCGATCGAAGCGGATTTCGACATCCGCTTTGACCGCAGCGCCGCAGCCGGGGAGGCGCCCGAAGGCGAGGTCCTCTATCGGTTCCGGCCGTATCCTGAGGTGTCGGCCGAGGTGCTCGACTTCCTGGCGGATCGACTGAAAGTCTCGCTTCGCGAGCAGGGACGGCGTCATGACCTTGTCGATGCGGTCTTCGCCCTGGGCGACGACGACCTGGTGCGGATCAACGCCCGGGTCGAGGCCCTGTCCGACTTCCTGACGACCGAGGACGGGGTGAACCTGCTCGCGGGCTACCGCCGGGCCACCAACATCCTCAAGGCCGAGGAGAAGAAGGGCCCCCTCCCGGCCGGACCGGCCGCCGTCCTGCCCGACGCCCCGGAGGAGGAGGTCGCCCTTGTCGCCGCGGTGGCGGAAGCCATCCCCAGGGTGGCGGAACTGTCCGGCGCCGAAGACTTCGCCGGCGCCATGCGGGCCCTCGCGGACCTTCGGGGGCCGGTCGACGCCTTCTTCGAGAAGGTCCTTGTCAATGCCGAGGACCCGCTCGCCCGAGACAACCGCCTGAGACTCCTGGCGCAGGTCCGCGCCGCCATGTCCGAGGTCGCCGACTTCGGTCAGGTCAACGGTTAGGAAGGGACGGCCAATGCCCGGTCAGACACGGTGGGTCTATGCCTTCGGAGGCGGTGCTGCGGACGGGGACGCGTCCATGCGGAACCTTCTGGGCGGCAAGGGCGCCAACCTGGCGGAGATGTCGGCCCTCGGCCTTCCGGTTCCGCCAGGCTTTACGATCACGACCGAGGCCTGCAACCACTACTACGCCCAGGATCGGGCCTATCCGGACGCTCTTGCGGCCCAGGTAGAGGCGGCTCTAGGCGGCGTCGAGGCCCTGACGGGCAAGCGGTTCGGCGATCCTTCGGCGCCCCTGCTGGTCTCGGTCCGGTCCGGCGGCCGGGCCTCCATGCCCGGCATGATGGATACCGTGCTGAACCTTGGCCTCAATGACGCCACCGCCGAGGGCCTCGCCGCCCTGGGCGGGGACCGCCGGTTCGCCCTGGATTCCTATCGGCGCTTCATCCAGATGTACTCGAACGTGGTGCTGGGCCTGGACCATCACCTGTTCGAGGAGATCCTCGACAACCACAAGGACCGGCTGGACGTCACCGTCGACACCGCCCTATCCGCCGAGGACTGGGAGAAGGTCGTCGCCGACTACAAGGCCGCCGTCGAGGAGGAGCTGGGCGAGCCCTTCCCCCAGGATCCCAAGGCCCAGCTCTGGGGCGCCGTCGGCGCGGTCTTCGCCAGCTGGATGAACGAGCGGGCCAAGTTCTACCGCCGCATGCACGACATCCCCGAAAGCTGGGGTACGGCGGTGAACATCCAGGCCATGGTGTTCGGCAACATGGGGGACTCCTCCGCGACCGGGGTGGCCTTCACACGTAATCCCTCAACGGGCGAGAACCGACTCTACGGCGAGTTCCTGATCAACGCTCAGGGCGAGGACGTGGTGGCCGGGATCCGCACGCCCCAGGCCCTGACCCGGGCCGCACGCGAAGAGATGGGCGACCGGGCCCCTTCGATGGAGGAGGCCCTCCCGGACGTCTTCACCCAGTTCCGGGAAGTGGTGGAGCGGCTGGAACGGCACTATCGCGACATGCAGGACGTGGAGTTCACGGTCGAGCGCGGCCGGCTCTACATGCTGCAGACGCGCAACGGGAAGCGCACCGCCAAGGCGGCCCTGAAGATGGCCGTCGACATGGCCGCCGAGGGGCTGATCAGCCGGGAGGAGGCGGTCATGCGGGTCGATCCCGCCAGCCTCGACCAGCTGCTGCATCCGACCATTGACCCCGCCAGCCCGCGCGATGTGGTGGCGACCGGCCTTCCGGCCTCGCCGGGCGCAGCCACGGGCGCGGTCGTGTTTGACGCCGACGAGGCCCAACGCCGGGGCGGGGCGGGCGAGGCGGTGATCCTGGTCCGCGAGGAGACCAGCCCAGAGGACATCCACGGCATGCACGCCGCCCGCGGCATCGTCACGGCGCGGGGCGGGATGACCAGCCACGCCGCCGTGGTCGCCCGCGGGATGGGTCGCCCCTGCGTCTCAGGCGCCGGGGATATCCGGATCGACGAGAAGGCCGGCGTCTTCCATGTCCGCGGCCGCAGTATCCGGGCCGGCGAGATCGTGACGGTCGATGGCAGCCGTGGCGACGTCCTGGCGGGCGCGGTGCAGATGATCGAGCCCGAGCTGACGGGCGACTTCGCCACCCTGATGGGATGGGCCGACGGCTTCCGCCGCCTCAGGGTGCGGGCCAATGCCGAGACGCCCCTGGATGCCCGCACCGCCCGCCAGTTCGGCGCCGAAGGCATCGGCCTGTGCCGGACCGAACACATGTTCTTCGATGACCAGCGCATCCAGGCGGTCCGGGAGATGATCCTGGCCGATGACGAGGCCGGCCGTCGCACCGCCCTGGCGAAGATCCTGCCCATGCAGCGGGCCGACTTCGTCGAGATCTTCGGCATCATGGAAGGGCTGCCGGTCACCATCCGCCTCCTCGACCCGCCCCTGCACGAGTTCCTGCCCCAGACCGAGGACGATGTCCGCGCGGTGGCGGAGGCCGGTGGGCTGGACGCTGACAAGCTCTGGCGCCGGGTCCGGGAATTGCACGAGACCAACCCCATGCTGGGACACCGGGGCTGCCGCCTCGGCATCTCCTACCCCGAGATCTACGAGATGCAGGTCCGGGCCATCTTCGAGGCGGCCTGCGAGATCGCCGGGGCCGGCCGAACGGCGCCAATCGTCGAGATCATGCATCCCCTGGTGGCGAAGGGCGAGGAGATGCGTTTCCTGCGCAACCTGACCGACCGTGTGGCGAAGGCGGTGATGGCCGAGTGCGGCGTGGAGCTGCCCTACGCGGTCGGCACCATGGTCGAGCTGCCCCGTGCGGCCCTCAGGGCCGCCGACCTGGCGGAGTCCGCCGAGTTCTTCTCCTTCGGGACCAACGACCTGACCCAGACGACCTTCGGCATCAGCCGGGACGACTCCGGGCGGTTCCTGAACGCCTATCTGGAGAAGGGCATCTTCGAGAAGGATCCCTTCGTCAGCCTGGACCAGGAGGGGGTCGGCGACCTGATCCGCATCGCCGCCGAGCGCGGCCGGGCGGCGCGTCCGGGGGTCAAGCTCGGCATCTGCGGCGAGCATGGCGGCGATCCCGCCTCGATCCAGTTCTGCGAGGCCATCGGCCTGGACTATGTCAGCTGCTCACCCTTCCGCACGCCCATCGCCCGCCTCGCCGCGGCCCAGGCCGCCCTTGGCGAGCGAGAGAAGGACCGCTGAGGTCGGAGAGGGCTAGCAGATGACCGCTTTTGACCCCGCCACCGCCACCGCCACCTATCTGGCCACCCTCGACGCGACCAGCCACGCGCGGGCGACCGCCTACACCCAGGGTGGGCACTGGATCCTGCTCTGGACCACCCTGGTGGGCCTGGCTGTGATCATGGTGATCCTGAGGTCTGGCGTTCTCGTCCGGGTGAGGGACTGGCTGGAGGCCCGCGGGATTGGGCCGCTCCGACTTACGGCCCTGGTCCTCGGACTTTCCTTCGGTATCGAGGCCGTCCTGAACCTCCCCTGGTCCGTCTATGCCGACTGGTCCCGTGAGAAGGGATACGGACTCACAAGCCAGGCCTTCTCAGGCTGGATCTCGGAATATGCCCTGGGCGGCGTCCTCGGAATCCTGTTCACCGTTCCGATGGGCGTGGCCCTCTACGCCCTGATCCGTCGGTCGCCCCGGTTTTGGTGGGCCTGGTCGGGGGCGCTCGTGGCTGGTGGATTCACGGTCATGATGGTGGTCGCGCCGGTGCTCATCGATCCCCTCTTCAACCAGTACAAGCCCGCGCCGCCCGGACCGGTCCGGGATGCGGTCGTCGCCCTGGCCAAGGCCAACGGAGTCCCCTCGGACCGTATCTTCATCTATGACGGCTCGCGCCAGTCCAACCGCTACACGGCCAACGTCTCGGGCCTGATGGGCAGCGCGCGGATCGCCATGAGCGACGTGATGTTCAAGAAAGACGCGGACATCCCGGAGGTCCGCGCCGTGGTGGCCCACGAGATGGGGCACTACGTCCTGGGTCATGTGTGGCGCAACGCCATTGTCCTGTCCGTCCTGGCGGTGGTGGGCCTCTTCCTTGTCGACCGGCTGTTCCCCTTCGCCGCCCGTCTGCTGGGCGCGCCGGGCGTGCGGGACCTGGCGGACCCGGCGGGATATCCTGTGGTCGCCGCCCTGCTCCTCGTTCTGGGTCTGGTGTCCACCCCGTTGACCGCGAGCCTGACGCGCATCGGCGAGATTGAGTCCGACCGCTTCTCCCTGGAACGCGCCCAGGAGCCCGACGGCCTGGCCCGGGCCCTGGTCAAGACCATCGAGTACCGGGCCGCGACCCCCGGCCGGCTCGAGGAAATGCTGTTCTACACCCACCCCTCGGTCGGATCCCGGGTGAGGATGGCGATGGACTGGAAGGCGGCCCAACAGGCCGAGCCCATGCCGGTGACCCTGGTCCGTCCGGACCAGGTCCCCCGATAACGCCGGGCGTCTTCAGGCGGGACTCCTTCAGTCCGGTCACAAACCACACAATTGCTCCCCCAAGGGGGAGCTCCCGGCGAAGCCGGGTCAGGGGGTCTGCTGAGGGGCCGTTGCCCCCCTCCGGCCCGCTGCGCGGTCCACCTCCCCCTGGGGGGAGGAACTTCGGCGCCCAATTGCTCCCCCA
>JADBZH010000139.1 GCA_020402585.1 Phenylobacterium sp.
CAACCGGATTCGACCTGTCGCGCCTGGAGCGTATCGGCGAGCACCTTGAGCGCAACTATATCGGCCCGCAGAAGATCGCCGGCTGCCAGGTCGCCATCGCCCGCCGGGGCGTCCCAGCCTATTCCGGAAGCTTCGGCAGCATGGACCTCGAGCGCGGCAAGGCCATGCGCGACGACGCCATCTTCCGCATCTATTCCATGACCAAGCCGATCACCTCGGTGGCCCTGATGATGCTGTATGAGCGGGGCTACTTCCAGCTGAACGACCCGGTCAGCCGCTACGTCCCCTCCTGGAAGAACCACCGGGTCTGGGTGTCCGGCGAGGGCGAGGACATGGTCACCGAGCGGCCGCACCGGCCGGCCTCCTTCCGGGACGTCCTGTCGCACACGGCGGGCCTGACCTATGGCGGCGGACTCCCGGGGGTCGGGATCCAGCACCCCATCGACAAGACCTATCGCGCCCTCAAGATCCGCTCGGCCGACACGACGGACAGCATGGTCGAGTTCATGGACAAGCTGTCCCAGGTCCCGCTCCGCTACCATCCGGGCGAGCGGTGGATGTACTCCCTGGCCACCGACGTCTGCGGCGCCCTGGTCGAGATCATCTCCGGCCGCCCCTTCGAGGACTTCCTTCGGGAGGAGATCTTCGAGCCCCTCGGCATGGTGGACACCGCCTTCCAGGTGGCCCCGGACAGAGTCGACCGTTTCTGCGCCAACTATCAGCGCGGGCCAGATAAGGCGCTGAAGCTGATCGACGACCCGGCGGCCAGCAACTTCACCCGCAACCCGGCCTTCAAGTCGGGCGGCGGCGGCCTGACGGGCACGACGGCCGACTACATGCGGTTCTGCGAGATGCTGCGCCGGGGCGGCGAGCTGGACGGCGTGCGCATCCTGGGGCCGAGGACCCTGGAGATGATGCACATGAACCACCTGCCCGGCGGCAAGGACCTGACCCAGCTGGCCATCGGCGCCTTCTCCGAAACGACCAACGAGGGCGTGGGCTTCGGCCTGGGCTTCGCCTCCACGCAAGGGGTGGTGGAGACCGGGGGCCTGGGAGTCGGCGACTACTACTGGGGCGGCGCGGCCTCGACCATCTTCTGGGTCGACCCCAAGGAGGACATGACCATGGTCTTCATGACCCAGCTCATGCCTTCGGGAACCTTCAACTTCCGGGGCCAGCTGAAGAACCTGGTCTACTCGGCCATCGTCGACTGAGGGCGGCGGGCGGAGGTTCCTACCGGGCCTGCCGCGCCCACACCGCCGTGCGACCGGCGCCCTCGTCGGCGAAGGCGGCGGCTTCGGCGCGCCGGACCGCCGCCAGGGCCTCCGCAGCGGTCCGGACCCGACAGCCGGGACGGGGACAGGCGGCGGGCCAGATCCGGGCCCGGATCACCCACCCCTCTGCGTCCACCGCCAGGGGCCGGAACCCGTAATAGCTCCAGGACTCGGCCCCCGGGCGTCCGGTCTCGACCTGCAGCACGCCGGGATCCCCCGGGGCATAGGCATACCGGCGGGCGGCGCCCGCCACTTCGGGGGCGGGCCGGGAGAGGGCCTGCTCACCGAACTGGAGGGGATCGGCGCATTCGGGCCACCGCTCCAGGCGGGCGCGAAGGTTGAACCGGCAGTCAGCGCGGGCCAGGGTCCACAGCCCGGGCTTCGGGGGGGACTCCGCCCCCGGCGGGACCGCCAGCAGGGGCGCAGGAGAGACCGCCTGCCCGCCCGTGGCGGTGAACAGGGCAGAGGCCGCCGCCAGCACCAAGATACCCATCTCGATCCTCACTTCCGGCGGAATCACCGACAGGCGGGAAGTATGGCATGATGCCGGCCTGACTCGCGCGCCGGAGGTTTTCCATGCCCATGACCCAGACCGCTCTCGAGACGGAACTGCGGGAGGCCTTTCCTGACGCCGACATCCGAATCGAGGACCTAGCCGGGGACGGCGACCACTATCGCGCCCGGATCGTCAGCAGCGCCTTCACCGGCCTGCCGCGGGTTCGACGGCACCAGTTGGTCTACGCCGCGCTCAAGGGAAAGGTCGGCGGGGAGCTCCACGCCCTGGCCCTCGAAACCCTGTCGCCGGACCAGGCCGGCTGAACCTGCGCCTTGACCCGCGCTCGGCGGGCGCCTAGCTGAAGACCCGTTTCCCGGAGATCCCCCATGTCCAGCGACACCCCGGCCCACGACTTCATCGGCCAGACCATCGCCTCGAATCCGGTGGTGCTGTTCATGAAGGGGGTTCCCGACCAGCCCCGCTGCGGTTTCTCCGCCCTGGTCGTCCAGGTGCTGGACCATATCGGGGTGGATTATGTCGGGGTCGACGTTCTGCAGGACCAGGACCTGCGCGAGGGCATCAAGTCCTTCTCGGACTGGCCGACCATTCCCCAGCTCTACGTGAAGGGGGAGTTCATCGGCGGCGCGGACATCGTCAAGGAGATGTTCCAGTCCGGTGAACTCAAGACCCACATGACCGAGCAGGGCCTGATCGCCTGACCGGCGCCCCATGAGCCGCCTGTTCGAGCCGCCCGAGGGCCAGCAGGTCTTCACCCGCGCCTTTGCGCCGGGGCCGTCGGACATCGACGACAATGGCCATGTGAACAATGTGGTCTACCTGTCCTGGGCCCAGGACATGGCCATCGCCCACTGGGCGGCGCGGCAGTCCGCCGAGGACCAGGCGCGGTGGGCCTGGATTTGCCTGCGCCACGAGGTCGACTATCGCCGCGCCCTCCTGCCTGGGGAGACCGCGACGGGTCGCACCTGGGTGGCGCGTGAAGCCGAAGGGCCGCGCTTCGACCGCTATGTCCGGATCGACGGCCCGGACGGCGCCATGTGCGCCCAGGTCCGGACGACCTGGTGCCTGATCGAGCGAGAGGGTGGTCGGCCCCGTCGCGTGCCGCCGGAGATGGTCACCCGCTTTATCGATCCGGTCCCGACGACAGGGGATTGAGCACAAAGACCGGCTCGTCCGGCTTGAGGCCCAGGGCCTCGCGCGTGAAGGCGACCTCCACCCAGCCGACCGGCGCCTCGCGGCAGGTCTGCAGCCGCCGCCGGGCGAAAGCGATCGTGGCGACCCCG